>CALLKB010000249.1 GCA_938008575.1 uncultured Cytophagaceae bacterium
GATCTACACAGGCGAAGACACTCTTTCCCTACACGACGCTCTTCCGATCTAGCACCCGTTTTCGCAATTTGCTCTTCGTCAGCTACAGCTACACCAAAGCCATAAACGTTCGCATTTAACGCTGTGAAACCTGAAGTTCCCCAGCCTGATGTACCTGCAATTACTACGTTTTTCACAATCAAATCACCATTGGCCGCGTTTGTTTTCGCGGAACCTTTTGGCTATCAATGTATAAACCCGTTGGGTAACCCGTGATAAATGTATTGTAAATCTTCAATTTGTTGTTACGACGTAACTGTGCACCATTTTGGAAGTTGAAATCCAAGTAAGATGAAGCAGTACCTTTCGCTCCAATGATCGAGATATTCGCGAATGTTGCCGAAGTAAATGGCGTAGCAGCATCTCCATTTGAGTTATTGTCTACCTCAAAACCATTTGACCCTGACGCATCTGCCAAGTTACCATCACGGTAGCCTAAGCCAAACTGAACGTTTCCTGAATAACCGTTATCTACATCAAAATCATCATCCGTACCTTTGTAAGCGATCAAATACTTCGCATTAACTGTACCACCAAACCACTCAAAAGAATCATCTAATCCAAATGAAGCTTGAACATACTCAATCGTTGTACCTGAACCTACTGAACCCATTGTTAATGAGTTAATCTCTTGGTTTGGATTCAAAGGAATACCTGCATATTCAATACGAACGTATTTCAACGTACCAGAATTATCCGCCGCATCTGTTCCACCGTGGAAACCTTTGTAACCACCTTCTAATTCAACTGTACCTGTTAAGTTGTTAGGAGCCTTACCACAAATAACAACACCACCCCAATCACCAGGAGCACGGCTACCCACACCTTCTGCAGATGTAAATACAATCGGAGCCGCAGCTGTACCGATAGCGATCAATTTAGAACCACGTTGTACAACCAAAGTTCCTTTTGTTGCCTTATCACCAATGATAACCGTTCCCGCCTGAATAGTCAATTGACCCACTTTAGTCACTGTACCAAATGTAGCCTCTTCACCTACACGTACATAACCTTTCAAACGATAAATTTTATCTGCTGTCCAAGTTACGTTTCCTTCAATCACACCTTCTACATCAACAATCGTTTTTGGAGGTACAACTGAAACTGTAACAGGAATCGAAACCAAAGAAGAAACCTGATTTTTGTTATCCGTTACTTGAACTGTAAAAGTAACCGTAGAACCTGCAGTACCCTCAATAACATAATCTTTAGAATATTCAGCCGTTTTTTCACCCGTCATCATTTTCGAATCAAAAGCCGCACCATTTTTTAATACAGTAATCGACTTAATTCCAGCAGGCGCATTGATAGATGCCTTTACGGTAACTGTAGCACCAGGAATACCCGCAAGCGTACCTGACGCTGAAATCGTAGGGACAGGGAATACTTCCTCTTCCGACGAGCAACCCGCTAATGTTGTAACTGCGATAGCCAACATTGCGAATACTTTAAACATGTTTGTTTGTAAGCGTTTCATCACTTTTGTTTGATTAAATTGTTAGATTAATTAATTGAATGGAGAAATAATAAGTCCTAAAGAAGCTACGCGACCCGGCGCATAATTCTGAATAATTTGATCCTGATTACGATCGAAAACCTGATCTTGATTTCCATCTTGTAGAATGGTGTTGCCTTGATTCAAGATATCCGTCACGCCACCTTTCAACATGATGGCTTTCGTCAATTGCTTTGAGAAACTAAAGTCAATCACATTTCGTGGCATCTCAAACCAGTCTGGATACGGTGAACCAAAGTTGTTCCCTACCGCAAAAATTCGTTTACCGATTACATTGTAGTTGAAGTTAACCTGCAATCCCTTTTGCGTATCATTGTAATTCAGGCCCGCATTAACAATGTAAGGAGACTGTCCCTGCAAAGGACGATTGTCCGACTGGTCATTTGCCACCGCATCATCTAATTTCACCCGACTAAAAATGTAGGTACCATTAAATACTAAGCTCGTTTTGCCTAGAATGGAATTAGGTTTTTCAGGGCTAAGATTTTTACGCAATTCCGCTTCGATACCCGTTGAATAGGCCGATTTCGCATTCGAGAAATTCAAGATTGGATTCGCGCCTGATGCAAATACTACCTCAATCGGATTCGTAAAATCTTTGTAGAAGGCTGCTACTGAAATCAATTCAGTTGGAGTCGGATAAAATTCATAACGGAAATCAAAGTTTTGAATATCCGCATTCTGTAAAGTAGGATTACCCGATACCGTACGGTTATTGACAAAATCATAGAAAGAGAAAGGAGCTAACTCGCGGAATTCAGGACGATTCAATGTCTTTCCATATGCTAAACGCAACAAGGACTTCTCTGAGAAATTGTAAGTCAAGTTCAAGGAAGGCAAGATATCCAAACGCGTATTGTTATAATTGATTGGCTTGCCAACCAAATCTGCTGAATTTAATTTTTGACTATTTTGCTCAGCACGAACACCTACAATGGCATTAAATTTCTTACCCAAAGCATAATTGGCCGAAACGTATGCCGCTAACAAATTATTGGCCGCATTATAAGAGTCATTCGGATTCGTTTGCTCGTCAATTTTAATTCCCGTCTTGGAATTAAAGTTCTGAGGGGAAAACAATTGGTCGATCGGCAATGACGTCTGAAAGGATGGAGTTGATTTTACATATCCAATATTTCTTGCACCAAAATCACGCGATTTATCTTCATAAAAAGCACCCGCTTTGAAATCCAATTCTTTCCCATCTGCTAATGCATACTTCTTGTCTAAATTGAAAGCAGCTGTTACTGAACTTTCATCCATGTTGATGTAGGTTCTACCCAACAAAAAGGTTTGAGCAGCGCCGTTTGGAATAAACAAGAAAGAAGATGATCCATCTACATTGTAACGGAAACGCTTATAGTCCGGTTGATTACGGTATGCTGAATTATATCCAACCATCCAGTCTGTTTTCAACGAACCTGCTTGAAATTCGTGACGGCCTGTCAATTGACCCGTGTAAATACCTCTGAATACCTGATCGAATGAACGAATGTCCCAGTTCGAACCATTATCAAATCCTGTACGCTGAATGTATTGCGTATTCGCTAATTGATTAAATAAGTTTTTGAATTCGATGACAGAACCACTAGCAAAACGTGCCGACCAGTTGTGGGAAACACCAAACCGAAGCGCATTTGTATATTGCTTATCAAGGTAATTAAAGATTTCATCTGCTTCACCAGTTGACTGAATATTACTATATCCCCAATCGTTACGCTCCATATTAAAAATCGAACGTGTATTGGAATAATTGACAGCGGTAACATTACCTATTTTCACAGAACCTAGGTCGAATTTAACGCCTCCAGACAAAGAAGCACGTAAATCAGGCATTGCCGTAGATTCTACAGGAACCCAATTGTTCTTTAAAGAAGCGCCAATCGCATCTAAGCCTGCTGAACCTGCATTTATTAAAGCCGTACGATTTAACGGGAAAGACTTGGGTAAATCAAAATAACCTTGATCAAACCCCGTCCAAGCTAAATTCGCATTTTTGGTACCAAAAAATGCCGAACCTGTTGTTCCCTCGCGATAGGCACTTGAAATATCCAAGGTAATAAAATTGTTTTCTGGAATAGACTTCGTGAATATTTTCACAACCCCACCGGCAAATTCACCCGGAATTTCCGCCGAAGGTGATTTAAATACCAAAATTCGGTCGATTTGTCCTGCAGGTATAATATCAAACGAGAACGAACGAACATCCGTTTCCATCGAAGGAGCAAACGCATTATTTAATTGAACCGTATTATAACGCTCATTCAAACCACGAATGTTGATGAATCGCTCCCCAAAAATCGTAACGCCCGGAACTCGCTTGACAACTTCAGCAGCTGTACGATCCAATGTTTTAGTGATTTGCGCAGCAGAAATTCCACTAACAACTAATTGTGCGGCTTTAATTTCCGAAATAACCGAAACTTCTGTGTTGGTCAATTTCTGGGCCACCACTTTTACTTCAGCTAATGTTGCTGATTCCTCCGCTAACGACAAGTTCAATTCCGTCACTTGGTTTGATTCGACTTTTACTCCTTCATAGATTTTCGATTCATAACCAACGAATGAAACTTTTAAAGAATAAGAACCTGCTGGCAATTTGCCAAAAGAGAAAAAACCATTGATATCTGTTGCGGCTCCTTTATTAATCCCTTGAACGAGAATAGTCGCACCGATAATGTCTTCTTTTGATTTTGAATCTTTGATTGTACCCCGAATAGTTCCTCCTTCTTGTGCAAATGCGGCAACTGTAGATACGAGTAATAGAATAAATACGTAAATGGATTTCATGCGAATTTTAATACTGG
>CALLKB010000250.1 GCA_938008575.1 uncultured Cytophagaceae bacterium
AAGCCACTATCAAATGAAGGCGAAATAAGCACATCTCCATTTTCAGGGGAAATCGCCAAGGTGTTAAAGGTTTGTGTGTAGGTTGGAACAGTCTCTATAATCGTTGCATTCCGAGTGATTCGATAAATATGGCCAACGCCACCCCCCGTCGCGTTCACATACATATCACCTTGCTTATCTGTAACTAAAAAAGGCGTGGGGCTCGCGTTTAATGTAACGAAATTACTCACCTCAAACGTGGATAAATTGACTTTTCGAATAACCGCCGTATTTGCTCCTTGCAAATCCAAAACATACAAATTTTCATCCACTCCCAAAGTTGCCGCCACAGGATTCGTAAAAGATGCTGCACTTCCTATTCCATTCGCCGTTCCTGCAGATCCTGAACCAGCAATGGTGGTAACCTGATTGCTAATGACATTTAAAAACCGAATTGTTCGGTTGCCTGAATCTGGGATATAAATTCGAGAACCGATGGCATCCATAGCAGGCTGACCCATGCCGTTGAACTTGGCCAAGTGTCCAGGGCCATCTTGATTTCCTGAGACGCCCGCACCCCATTGCTTGACAACGCGTGACGTATTGGAAGCAGGGAATTTGGTAATTTTATTGGACGCATTACTCACATTATAGAAAAAATATTGCGGATCCATAATCATATAATCTGGGGCTCCCCCATCATACGCTTTAAGCCTTGCAACGCCTCCCGTATTTTCATACAAGGCGTTTCCTTGGGTTAAATACCAGCGAGTAGGCGCCGACCCAAACGAAATAAACATCTTAGAACCAGCATAACCCGGAACTCCCGTATTGCTCCAACCTCCAATTCCTGCATTAATACTTCCCCCACCCAATGAAGGGATTAAAGGAGAAATGGCTTGCCCTTGCAAATAAGGAGAACCCGGCTGAACATAATTAATGACCGGTTTGGCCTGAATTTGAATCTCGACTGTCCCTGTTGCTGTACCAAAAGCATTGGTGACATCAACTGAATAAACTGTGTTAGCCGAAATCGTCGTAGGCGTACCTGTTATTTCCCCCGTGACAGGATTTAAACTCAATCCTGCTGGCAATGCCGGTGATCCTGCATGCAATGTGTAGGATGTCGCAGCTGGATAACTCATTGGCAAGGGCATTAAATAAGCCGGTTCATTTTGAACCAACAATGCCTGCGCTCGACTATATCCCATATTGTAAGGCGGCCCCTGAACAAAAATAGTCACAGTTGCACTCACGCTTCCACCCGTATTTGTACCTGTAATAACATAATCAGTTTGAACCGTCCCCTCGGTTGGCGTTCCTGTAATAATACCCGTACTTGTATTGAGAGTTAAGCCTGCTGGCAATGCGGGATATACAGAATAGGATGCGATAATACCGCCTTGATTCGTGGGAACCAAAGCACTAATAGCTGTTCCCACTGTCAAGACATTAGAATTAGAACTGTAGGATAAATTCGATGCTGGTATATCCAATACTTGAATTGGAATTACTAGCGAGCTAGAACCTGTTGCAACTGTTGATGTTACCGTATAATTTCGTAACGGGGTATAAATAGTGGGTGTACCACTGATTCGGCCCGTGTATGTATCCATTGAAAGTCCTGCAGGGAACATAGGGGTAACAGTAAAAGCCTTAGTCGTACGAATTGACTTTACTTTATTATTCCCATAATCAGCCACATGGACCAAGGTACCATCTCCATACGCGTAAACCGCCACAGGTTCATTAAACTGAGCGGTACCATCTTGTCCTTGCGTATTTCCAGCGGTACCACTACCTGCCATCGTCGATAAAATTCCACTTGCTGGGTTATAAACTTTAACCTTGTGGTTCATTCGGTCAGCAATGTACACATCCCCCGCTCCATCGATAGAAATACCATGCGGAGAATTCAAACGAGAAGTCCCCACAGTCCCATCCACGTCACCAGAACTTCCATTCCCTGCCATCACCGTTGCAGCACCTTGCGAAGTAATTTTCAATAAGCGATGTGCATCAGTCACCCAAAGGTTCCCCGACAAATCAACAGCAAGGCCTACGGGAGCATTAAGCGTAACACCTGACACTGCAAAGTTTGAGGCAATGCCTGACACCAAATCCAAAATTCGAATTGAATTATTGCCTTTATCCGCAACATAGATTTTATTTGCCTGACCTGGAACAGGAACAATACTCATCGGTTGATTAAATAATGCATAATCACCGGCAGCCGCCGAACCATTATTTGAACCTGCAGTAATTGCAGTGGGATCTCCACCCACAACTCCGATTCCTTCAACAAAAATCCGATGGCGCGTTGGATCAGAATAAACCATCTTCGCTGCACCTGAAACTGACATCCGAACTAAACCAAAAACAGATCCAAGGGAACTACTAGGGCTTGTTCCTCCACTGGCTGATTGCAATGTCCAATCAATTCCATAGACACGTCCATTATTCGAGCCAAAATAAAAATTACCATAGTCACCGGGAAAAATAGTCGTTGGGCTAGGGACGTTAATTGTATAATTTGTTGATGTTGTGTAATTACGAATAATCCAAAAGTCTTGAACATCCGACTTAATATAAACCCGTTTAGTTAAATCTCCTGGATTGTTTCCCAGTGCAGGTGAACTAGGGGTTTCTGCGCTAATCGCTGAATTAACCGTATAACTCCGTTGGCTCGTTCCATTGGGATACGTTAAAACAGGGTTTTGTCCTGAAGCAGAAAAAAGAATAAATCCCCAGCTAATAAAGAAAAAAAAACGACGAAAAAAAGTTGCGATAGCGTATTTCATGA
>CALLKB010000251.1 GCA_938008575.1 uncultured Cytophagaceae bacterium
ATTCGCTTGTGGAGAATAGGAAATGTGCTAGGAATCGGGTTATTTTTGAGGGTAAAAAATCAACAGATGATCAAGAACATTGTACTTTTAGGAATAGCCTTTTTAGGATGTTCATCCCAAGAAGCTCCAAAGCCCTTTTTGCCAACAGAGCCTACGACGCCCATTGCACCCAAAGTGTACACATTCACAAAGGATCCGATTTGGTCGGATGAATTTGATACTCCTGGATTACCGAATGATAAGTTTTGGTCTTATGATGTAGGCGGTTCGGGTTGGGGTAACAATGAGCTACAATATTATACCAAAGCAGATTTAGATAATGCGCATATTGAAAATGGCCTATTAACGATAGAGGCACGTAAAGAATCTATGGGGGCAATGAATTATTCATCCGCCCGTATCGTCACCAAAGGCAAGCAAGATTTCTTGTATGGCAAAGTGGAAGTTCGCGCTAAGATTCCTGCGGGTCGCGGAAACTGGCCGGCAATTTGGATGTTGGCAAGCCAATCAGATTACGGATCTACCTATTGGCCAGATAATGGCGAGATTGATATTTTGGAACATGTGGGTTATGACCCTGCGGTCATGCATTTTTCGGTGCATACCAAAGCCTTCAATCATGTCATTGGTACACAAAAAACGGCTACAACACGTATTGATGATTTTGATACGGCCTTTCATGTTTATACTTTGGAGTGGACACCTCAGTCGATTAAGTCATACATTGACGACAAGTTGTATTTTACGTTTGAAAATTCAGGGCGAGGTTGGGAGGAATGGCCCTTTGATAAGAAGCAACATATTTTGTTGAATTTGGCTATTGGAGGAAACTGGGGTGGCCAAAAAGGAGTAGACGACACGATCTTCCCGAATAAGTTTTTGATTGATTATGTCCGCGTGTACGGATTAAACCCATAGAAATGAGATACCCAGCAGCGGCGGAGGCCTTTGATCGATTATTGTGCATCATGGATGATTTGCGGGAGAAATGCCCGTGGGATAAGAAGCAAACGATGGAAACCTTGCGTCATTTGACGATCGAGGAGACTTATGAGTTGGCTGATGCCATACTCTCCAAAGACATGGCTGAAATTCGCAAAGAGATCGGCGATGTGATGTTGCATTTGGTGTTTTACAGCAAGATTGGGTCGGAGACAGGTGATTTCGATGTGACATCGGTTTTGCATGGCATTTGTGAGAAGTTGATTTCGCGGCATCCGCACATATATGGGGATGTGGTGGCTGAGACAGAGGAGCAGGTGAAGGCCAACTGGGAAGCCCTGAAACTAAAAGAGGGAAATAAGTCGGTCTTATCAGGCGTGCCCAATTCCTTGCCGGCTTTGGTGAAGGCGATGCGGATTCAGGAGAAGGCGCGGGGAGCGGGCTTTGATTGGGAGGAAAAGGAGCAGGTTTGGGAGAAGGTGGAAGAGGAGCTGGGAGAGTTTAAGGAAACCTTTGTGGGCAAAGAATTAACGGAGGTTCAAAAAGAGGAGGCGGAAGGGGAACTGGGTGATTTGATTTTCAGTTTGGTGAATTTTGCGCGCTTTATTGATATTAATCCAGATCAGGCAGTTGAGCGGACAAATCGGAAATTTATTTATCGTTTTCAGCATTTAGAGCGTCGTGCGGCCGAAATGGGCAAGAATTTGCAGGATATGACGCTGGCTGAGATGGATGTACTTTGGAATGAAGCGAAGGTGACGCTGCCAGGGTCATGACCCTGGCAGCGTCTACCGCCGAACGCAAATAAAAGTCGATTATTGCACAGAAAACTGATAAACTGTTTTCGAGGTATAGGTTTCTCCAGGGCGTAAAACCGTCGACGGGAAGTTGGGTTTGTTTGGAGAATCTGGGTAATGCTGTGTTTCTAGGCAGAAGCCTGTACGTTTGTTGTAAACGGCACCATATTTACCAATCAAATGTCCATCTAGATTATTTCCTGTATAAAATTGTACACCTGGCTCTGTGGTGAACACTTCCATAACTCTACCTGAAGAAGGATCTTCCACGCGTGCGATTTTTCCGAAGGCACCAGGAGCTTTATCAAAAGCATAGCAATGGTCATATCCACCTCCAAATGTAATTTGCTCATCAGCAGCATTAATGTCCAAGCCGATTTTTTTAGCGGATGTAAAATCGAATGGCCCACCTTTTACGGATTTAATTTCGCCCGTTGGGATAAGAACCTTGTCAATTGGTATAAAAAACGGCGCATTCAATTGTATTTTGTGATCCAATACATCGCGTTTCACATTTCCTGAAAGGTTGAAATACGAGTGATTGCAAATATTCAGAACCGTTGCCTGATCTGTTTTTGCTACGTAATCCATGGACAAGGCATTATTATCGCCCAACGTATAAGTTACTTGAACTTCGAGGTTACCAGGAAAACCTTCCTCGCCATCTACGGATAAATAGCTTAGGGTAATGCTGCCATCTTTTTTGGCAACTGTTTTCCATACTTTTTTATCGAAACCTTTTAAGCCACCGTGCAGATGTTGGCCATTATTTTGAGCTGCAAGCGTATACGTTTTTCCATCTAGGCTAAATTTTCCGGCAGCAATTCGGTTGCCGTATCGTCCTACAACCGCGCCGAAATATGGAGAATCTTTGATATAGTCATCCACCTTGTCGAAACCTAATACGACGTCTTCCATGACCTTGTTTTTATCAGGTACGATAATTTTGGTAATGATGGCACCGTAATTCATGATTTGGACCTCCATTCCCTTGGTGTTTTTCAGGGTGTAGAGTGTCACGTCTTCATTAGAGGGAGTTTTTCCGAAAGGTTTTTCGCTAATTAACATGCTGGTTATAAGAGGTTTAGTTTGTGCCATGCCCATAAAAAAGGTGCAAGCAAAAATGGCTGTCGCGAGCCTGGAAACTGATTTTTTCATGGCAAATAGGTTATTGAACATCCAATTTAAAGAATTTGCTTGAAAATAAAATTATTCTCCCTATCTTTGCACCCCAATTTAAAAATTGTTTTACACTTAATTTCAGCACGTTAGCCCAGCGTGTTGATGTATCTAGGGCAAGCAAATATGTCAAAAGTTAAAAAAGATTTCGACTGGGATTTAGTTGAAGGAAAAGGATTCGGTGGTAATTATACTGCTGATCAAAAAGCACAAATGGAGGCAGCTATTGAGGCTACTCTTAACTCGGTAACTGAGAAGGAAGTTGTGAAGGGGGTTGTTGTGAGCAAGACAGACCGTGAAGTAATCGTAAACATTGGATTCAAATCTGATGGTTTAGTATCTGCATCTGAATTCCGCGATATGCCGGATTTGAAAGCTGGAGATGAAGTTGAAGTTTACATTGAGAATCAAGAAGATGCAAACGGCCAATTGATTTTATCTCGCAAGTTAGCGAAGGTAATGGGCGCTTGGACGAACATTGAGAAAGCTTTGGAAGAAGATACAATCATCAATGGTTTCGTAAAACGTCGTACAAAAGGTGGTTTGATTGTGGATATTTTTGGAATCGAGGCATTCTTGCCAGGATCTCAAATTGATGTGAAGCCAATCCGTGATTTCGATATTTTTGTTGGCAAAAATATGGAAGTTAAGGTGGTTAAGATCAACCATACAAATGACAACGTAGTTGTATCTCACAAAGTATTGATCGAGAAAGATCTTGAGGCACAACGTCAATTGATCTTGAACAACTTAGATAAAGGTCAAGTATTAGAAGGTGTGATCAAAAACATGACTAATTTCGGTGTGTTCATCGACTTAGGTGGTGTGGATGGTTTATTGCACATTACAGATATCTCGTGGGGACGTATCAACCACCCACAAGAGGTGTTGAAATTAGATCAAAAAATCCAAGTAGTTGTATTAGACTTTGATGAGAACAAGAAACGTATCTCATTAGGTATGAAGCAATTGCAAGCACATCCTTGGGAAGCATTAGCTGCTGAGGTTGAGGTTGGATCAAAAGTAAAAGGTAAAATCGTTAACGTTGCGGATTACGGTGCTTTCTTAGAAGTATTGCCAGGCGTTGAAGGTTTGATCCACGTTTCTGAGATGTCATGGTCTCAGCACTTGCGTAACCCACAAGATTTCTTGAAAGTTGGCGATGAAATGGAAGCAGTTGTGTTGACATTAGATCGTTCTGAGCGCAAGATGTCTTTAGGTATCAAGCAATTGACTGAAGATCCTTGGAACAAGACAGATTTATTGTCTAAATATGCTGTTGGAACGAAGCACAAAGGAACTGTTCGCAACTTAACTAACTTTGGTTTATTCCTTGAGTTAGAAGAGGGAATCGATGGTTTGGTTCACGTTTCCGACTTGTCATGGACAAAGAAAATCAAGCACCCATCTGAGTTCGTGAAAGTAGGTGATTCATTGGATGTTATCGTGATTGAGTTAGACGCGGATAACCGTCGTTTGGCATTAGGTCACAAGCAATTAGAAGAGAATCCTTGGGATACATTTGAAAGTGTGTTCACAGTAGGTTCAATACATAAAGCAACTGTTATTTCGAAAAATGACAAAATGGCTACTTTGGAATTACCTTACGGTATCGAAGGTTTAGCTGCTTTGAAACAATTGACGAAAGCAGATGAGTCAGTAGCTGAAGCGGGTGAGGCATTGGATTTCGTTGTAACGGAATTCCACAAAGAAGATCGTAAGATTATTCTTTCGCACACACGTACATTCTCAGGTGCGCCAGTTGAAGAAGTAAAAGTAGAGAAGAAAAAAGCAACAAAATCTACAGAGAAGACGGCTACAGTTACAGCTGAGAAGTCGACAATGGGAGATATCGGAGCTTTATCTGCTTTGAAAGAGCAAATGGAAGGTGCTGAGCGTGAGCAAGCGATCAAAAAATTAGAGAAGAAATCTAAGAAAGCAGAATAATATTTGTTTTAAGTTTTGATCAAAAGGGGATTCGGAAACGAATCCCCTTTTTTTGTGCTATCCTGACCGAGGCACACAGATTTGTAAAATATCAAGAAAAGAATTGCTTATTTCGAGGTATTTTGACAACTTAGGGGCTTGACTGTGAATGGAAGAAGAGTCCAGCCACGTCCAATCAAACTAAATCATTTAAATTATGGGAAATAATTCACGGAGAGACTTTCTTAAAAAAGCTGGATTAGCTGCAGGAAGCTTTTACATTGTACCGCGGCATGTATTAGGTAAGGGTTTTACGGCTCCTTCCGACAAATTAAACATCATGGGTATTGGTGCTGGTGGAAAAGGCCAGAGTGATATCATGAATTCATTCAATAAAGGCAAAGAGAACATCGTTGCCCTTGTCGATGTAGATGATCGTCGCGCTGTTCAGTCGCGTAAAGATTTTCCCAAAGCGAACTATTACCGGGATTTCCGTAAAGCTTTGGAAGCTGAAGGAGATAATGTAGATGCGGTGATTGTATCAACTCCCGACCATACACATACAACGATTGCCATGGAAGCCATGCGTCGCAAAAAACACGTGTATGTTCAAAAGCCATTGACGCATGACATTTATGAGGCGCGTATGATGACTGAAAAGGCACGTGAGATGAAAGTGGTGACTCAAATGGGTAACCAAGGATCTTCAGGTGATGGCGTTCGTCAAATGGTTGAATGGTTTGATGGTGGAGTAATTGGTAAAGTATCTGAAGTATTGGTTTGGACGAATCGTCCAGTTTGGCCACAAGGAATTTCGTATCCAGCTGCGGGACATCCCGTACCGGCTGAATTGGATTGGGATTTATGGTTAGGACCCTCAAAATATCGTGAATTTAACCCAGCCTTCGTTCCGTTCAAATGGAGAGGCTGGTGGGATTATGGTACAGGTGCTTTAGGTGACATGGGTTGCCACTTATTAGATCCTCCATTCAAAGTATTGGGTATCCGTGATGCCTTAAACGTAGAATGTTCAGTAGGTTCTGTATTCTTAAATGACTGGGTTCCGGAGTGGATTCCAGAAGGATGCCCTCCATCATCGATGGTAACCTTGAATTATGGACCATCTGCAAAGAATAAATCGAATGTAAAATTAACTTGGTTTGATGGTGGTCTCCGTGCTCCACATCCTGCAGGTATCCCAGCGACTGAAATCATCGGAGATCCAGATGGAACCAATGGCGTTATCTTGATTGGTACAAAAGGTATCATGACTTGTGGTACCTATGGTATGTATCCAAAAGTTTTCAAAGATGGCAAGCGTGTAGACGAGTCGGAACTTCCAAAACCCAAATTAGCCCGCGTCGAAGGCGGTGCTGGTGGCCACAATACGCAATGGGTAGAGGCTTGTAAAGCAGGTTACGGAAATATGGAAGTAAGTTCTCCTTTCGATTATGCAGGTCCATTTACGGAATCTGTATTGATGGGTAACTTAGCTATCCGTTCGTACATGTTGCGTGAAGGCGAAGGCCGGAATGCGAAGTACATTGGCCGCCAACAACTCGAGTGGGATGCGGCGAATATGCGCATTACCAATTTCGAAGCAGCGAATCAATTCGTGAAGCGCGAATACCGTGCGGGCTGGACCATGTAATAAGTTATTACTTGATTAATTGAAAAGACGGGGGTTCTCTCCCGTCTTTTTTTTATTTTTGTGAAAAGATTTATTATGCTCCCTACGTTTCAATCATCCCTTCAGGCCGCTCATGTTTTCACGCAAGTGAACGCTTTTATCCAACAGGAGGGATATGAAATTGCTTCATATGATTTTGACCGTCCATGGGGAGGTTTTTTTGTGTTACACGAAGATCAAGCTGCTAAGTTTGCCAATCAGTTTTTCCCATCGGTTGATTTTGATTCCATTCAAATTACCCAAAAGCTCAGCCCTAAGTTTTTAGTAGTTGCGCCCAATAA
>CALLKB010000252.1 GCA_938008575.1 uncultured Cytophagaceae bacterium
CCATCCATATTTTCCTGCACATTGGGCGTACTGATGAAATAGCTAAACAATAAAATTCCCAAGAGGCATTTGATTATTTGGGAAGGTGGATCAAAGGCGTTGTTAAGGAATAAATTGATGTATTGATATAATTGAAGCGCAAAGTAAATCGTCACTGCGGCGGCCAATAAATTTAACCAAGTCAAGGTCTGCTTATTGATATGGGCATACGTTTCACCCTGTTTCCTACGCGTCTTTTGAATCAAGACCAAGGTCAACCCACCATAAACGATACCAAAAACTATGGAAATAGGCTGCATAAATCCGGCAGGAATCCAGCCGACTGGTATAGAGATAAAATACTTATTGTTTACATAGTAATTATCCAAAACGGCCGTTTTCGCTTCTTCTGACAAGAATAAATCAGGCATTATACCAATGCTCATTAGAACAGGAACCGTAAAATGCAGGAACTGCCAAGATTTTAATTGGTTCGCAGGCAACAACATGCTCCGAACGTACAGGTAAAGTGTGGCCGGCAAAAAGATGCGGAAGATATTCGAGCTACGTAAAAGAAAGAGCATTTTATAAATATGCTTAGAAGTCAAGGCATATAAATAGAACTCCATGTAAACGAGTGCAAAAATGATGAAGATGAGTCCGTAAACCTTGGGGGATTTCCCAAAACGGAACAACAAGTAACATATAAAAAACAGCCCAATGCCACTCGTTAAAAATGACAAATAAGGTACAAAATCATACATAGTAAACTTGATAGGTAAGTTGGTAAAAGAAATTTAGACAAAAAATCCAAAAAACAGGACAAAGCAAAGACAAAAAAAATATCAAGCCAGCAGGCTTTGGTCTAATTTCGAACATTAAATAAAACCCCTTCTCAAGATGAAAAAACTACTTACCCTCTCGATTTTTTGCTTGCTAAGCGTAACGCTTTTTGGTCAAGCAAATACCACAAATTTCCAGTATTACAAAGTGAAACCCGGTCACCGTGGCGCTTTCAATGAGGCCCTCAAAAACCATACTGCAAAATTCCGCAAAGCAGGCACTCCCTATGCGTGGGCTATTTTCAACCTGGTAGGCGGAAGTCACCATGGAGAAGTGATGTCCCTGTATAACATCGGTACTTCTTGGGCTAAGCGGGATGAGTTAGGTTCCATGCCTGCAAACGCTGAAGCAGCCGATGACTTCTATCTGAAAGTTTCACCCCATATCGAGGCTGTGACCGGTGGTGAAATCATTACTTACCAAGCCGATTACAGCAATTCGAGCCCTGCCGAAAGATCAGCAAAAATCCGCTCGAATATCTTAACCTTGAAATATGCGCCGGCGCCCGAGTTTTGGGATGTGATGAAACGTTTACCAAAAGCTTGGGACAAAGCAGGAATCAAAATTGCCACCTACCAAACCTCCGGAGCAGCCCGCATCATTTTTTCCCGTCGCTTTCCGAACGGTTGGAAAGAATTGGATGAGCCTTCAAAATTGAAAGCATCCTATGAAGAAATCTATGGCAAAGGATCTTATGATCGAGACATCGCCATTTTACGTAATTACATCGTAGAAAACGAAACCGTTTACATGACGCTTCAACCTGATTTGTCATCTAAATAACATGCTTCAAATGGCCCGTTAATCGGGCCATTTACGCTTAAAAGACCCCCATGGAAGTTCATCACCCACATCACCCACCCAAAAGCATCAAAGACTATGCGAGCGAATTCATCGTTATTTTCGTTGCACTTACCCTAGGCTTTTTTGTTGAAAACCAGCGCGAACACTACATCGAGGGTATCCGCGAAAAAGAGTTAGCCCATAGCTTATACCTAGAAACCAAAGCTGATTCCATCGAATTAGCTGAAATCATTCCTTTTCGAATCAAAAAGGAATCTTACTTAAATGAACTTTATTTGACCTACCAAGGGGATGTGGATGACCCCTCCAAACAAAAACGCATTCAAGCCGCGCAATTCATCGGGGTAAATGCGAACTCACAAATATTGTTTGAACCACGAAGTGCGATATTGCGCCAACTCGAATCATCGGGCATGCTACGTTATTTTAAAGACATCGAGATACAAGAAGACCTTCTTAAAATCATCAATGATCAAGAGAAAATACGCATTCGGATGCAACGTGAAGCAGACGCCTATCACCAATTCGTACTTCCCAATTTTATCGATATTCAAAATGTGGATTTAATCCGAGCATTAACGCAAAATGGGAAAAACACTCGATCTCTCACGTTACTGGTGGAAGAATATTTGGCATCACCTAACTACTATCAGTTTCCTAAGATTAATCCAAGCCCCAGTTACCTGAAATCGCTTCGAAAATCTTTGGAATTCTATCGATTCTTACTTGCCTCAACGCGACACAATCAATTGAAAAAGTATCGTGAAATCAACACCAAATTATTGAACGATTTACGACGCGTCTATCACTTTGAATAAATACCTACATGGAAGTACACCACCACGCACACCCGCCTAAAAAAGTAAGTGAATATTTCACCGAATTCATCATGTTATTCGCCGCGGTAACGCTCGGATTTTTTGCCGAAAATTTACGCGAGCATCAAATCGAAAAACACCGCGAAATTCAATATTTAAAGAATATTCATTTGGACTTGGAACGAGATATGTCGGAGATCGACAAGATCGTTAAATACAACATCTTGAAACAAAAATTGGGCATCCAACTCGCTAATTTATATGCGAAAGGCTACCAATCCGACATCCCACAATTTTACTATTTAATCAAGTCACTCGCATTACGCAGCTATTTTCAGCATTCTAAAAACGGCATTGATCAATTGAAAAATGCGGGAGGTCTACGCCTGATTGAAAATGATGAAATCATCAAACAACTCCAATTGATTGAAATTCGCATCGCGAATATTGATGCCTTGCAAGAGAGCATGGACCAAAATTTACTTTATTTCCGAATGAAAACGGGATGTGTTTTGGATGCCTATACTGTATGGGAAATGAACCAAAAACAACTGTTAAATTATTCGCCCAATGGCTCTGAAAAACAACGCTATTTGAATCGTTTTGAATTGCCCGAAAATGCACGACCGTTGAAACACAACAATCCGGAAGATATCAATGAATTAGTGAATTTGGGAATTGCCCCCGTGAATTCGACACGGTATATCAATGGGCACTTGGGCCAATTAAAAGCCCAATGCATCGCTTTAAACAAGCTATTAATGGATACGTATGGTAGCGATTTCTAATCCCTCCGGCGACGGTAATAGATAACAACTACAACAATCAACGCGAAAATGATGGCTAATGGCATATCGTTTTTGATTTAATGAACGAAAGGTAATAAAAAATATACATGGAAGTACACCACCCCCATCACCCACCTAAAAGTCTCAAGGATTATGCCAGTGAATTCATCGTCATATTCGTCGCATTAACGCTCGGCTTCTTAGTGGAAAACCAACGCGAACATTACATCGAAGGTTTACGCGAAAAGGAATTAGCGCAATCTTTGTTGAAAGACCTCGCTGCGGACTCTGTCGACTTCAAAGAATTCCAAGAACTGAGAGTAATCGAACGACAATCGGTAAATCAGGCCATAAAAATCATTGAAACACAAGGCCTAAAACCCAATGATCCAACACTCTATTATCACTTTATCCGCGGTGTTTTCATTTGGCGCCATCCGGAATTTAGACAAGCCAATTTGGACCAAATCATCAGTTCCGGCTCACTCCGTTATTTTAAAAACGACACCTTAGCCAAAGCTATTTCGGATTTGAAAATGCAACTAAAACGCATTGAATACCGACAAGACCGCGAAAAGGAATATTTCTATGCCAATATTCAACCTTGGGTGGTTAATCATTTAAATCTGGCGCATGTAGATGCACATCGAAATGGCTTAGCAAGGAGTAAAATGATGGCTTTGTTGGAGAAAAACCAAAGTTCTGCACCGGGACAACCCTTTTTTCTAGACACTAATCAGCCAGATTTAAATCACAAAACCGCCAATATGCTTCGTGGGAGCGACTGGCTCATGAATGTGACTGAAACAGGCTATTACAAGACCTACAAAGCGAAAAGTTACCAACTGCGTAAATTAATTGAATCTAATTTCCCCGAATCAAACTAACATGGAAGTACATCACCCCCATCACGCACCTAAGAATTGGAAAGAATATTTCAGCGAGTTTTTCATGCTTTTCATGGCAGTCACACTCGGGTTCTTCGTGGAAAATTACCGGGAACATGTCATCGAACGCGCACGAGAAAAAGAATTCCTGAGCCTAATTGCGAAAGACATCGAAATGGACATTGCGATGGTGGACTCCAATTTACATTACCGAAATATTCGCGCCGACATCAGTAAACAATTCACCAAAAACTTTACTGAAGATGAATACAAAAAAGACTCGGGCCCCTTCTATTATAATGGCAGGCGACTTCATGTCCGCTACTTATTCGAACGAACAGATGCCGGTTTCCAACTCATGAAAAATGCAGGAGGATTGCGCTTAATTCATAATCCGAAAATCATTCAAGCCATCCAACATTATGAAAACTCCATTTCGGCCATCGAGAAATTTCAGGAGGGGGAAATGAATTACCTACGTGAATATTCCAAAGCAAACGCAGAAGTCTTTGATGTAAAAGTCCTCATGAAATATGCAGGGAGCAATGTTAGCAACTACACGTCAAATCTTATTCCACAAGGAAATCCCCCGCTATTAACCTATGATCGAGCCAAAATCAATATCATGATGTCGCAGTTTTTTGCGATGGATAAAAGCAATTATGTCGTTATGTTCTTTGAAGAAAAACTCAAAAAAGAAGGACAAGATTTAATTAAACTGATTGAAACGGAATTATAAGATGAAAGTATTATTCGTTTGCCTAATCGCATGCTGTTCACACGTGATTTTTGCTCAGCATCCCAGCATCGTGTTGGATTCTATCCAATCCTCAATTTTGAAGGAATCCAGAACCTTTCGGATTTATTTACCCAAAGAAATTGTAGATAAAAAACCCAAACAAGAAAAATACCCGGTACTCTATGTCCTCGATGGAGACGACAATTATCTGCCCGTTTCAGGTATGGTAAACTACCTATCGGAAGTAAATGGAAATCGGATATTCCCTAAAATGATTGTCGTATTTATCAACAATACGAATCGGACGCGGGATTTAACGCCGTATCGCGTGAACGCCTCTGCCATGTTACCCAAAGCCATGGCCGATGTTACCGGAGGAGCCGAAAATTTCACCCAAGTCATCCAGCAAGAAATCATTCCCTACATCGAAAGCAAATATCCTAGCAGTGGATATCGCGCACTTTTTGGCCATAGTTTTGGTGGCATCTTCGCGCTTGCTGTTTTGCAGAAGCATCCCACATTATTTGATGATTATCTGGTGATGGACCCGAGTCTTTGGTATGATGAAGGTCGATTTTCAAAGGATGTATTACGAACAATACAAGCTAGAAAATATCAAAACAAATCGTTGTTTATCGGCCTGGCCAATACAACCTATGAACCAAGTCTAGCCAAAGTGCTTACGAGCAAAGCTGCTTTTTCTGTACACGAAAAAAGCATTATACGTTTCTGCCAACAACTTCATCGGTCTAAATCGATTCCATTTAACTATCAATATTATCCTCAAGACGACCACGGATCCATCCCGTTTGTTGGGATTTATGACGGCCTTCGCAAGATTTTCCGAGCGCATCAATTATCCTATTACGAAGTTGTTAACCCCAACTTTGATCCTGAAAAACGCATTACGGCCTATTACAAAAACTTATCGGCAAAGTTGAAAACCCCACTCCAAGTAAGGCCAGAGGAACTCGAATATTTCGATATGTTTTATGCAATAAACCAAGACCTCGCAGGTCAGAAAAAACTGCGTGACTATTATCAGCGGCTATACCCGAAGGAATATGCCAAGTTTACGGCCAAATAAATCAGTTCTCGGGAGCGGCAAATCCGCTTTTGGCTAATGCATCAAACAATTCCTTCACGCGCGAAATACCCTTCGGGTCATTGATGTCATAGAATCGATAAACTTCAAAATCGGTTTTATGGATCCCATTTTCTTGAATGGCTCCTTGGGATTTATATGCGGAGATAACCCAGTCGGCGACAATCTTATAACTCACTTTATCATTTTCTTTAAACCGAAAGGCACGATTCAAGGTAAATGTGGGCGATTGAGGATTGATTTTCGTTTCAGGAAATCCTTCGAGCTGGGTATAATCGATGGGTTTACTCGTCGCGCTCATGGGACTCCCCGCTATAATGATAGGCTTATGAGTCCCTTTAAATCGCTGAACAGCGCGTAAAGCCAAGATGACCGATGTTTTATGATGCCCATGCTGGCCAGCATGTGGCAACATCGTAATGACAAAATCATAATCGCGGTCGGCAAGTAATTTATCCAAACGCCTTTCCACATACGGAATCTCCCAGTTTTTTCCTGAAATATAGGGCTGTGGGTCGAGCGTGTACCAATCATCCGGCTGCTCCATGAAGTAGATATTCCGCACACCCATGATTTTACCGGCATCCAAAATTTCTTGTTTACGCAACATGGGTAAATGCGTACGCGCAACGAGGGAGTCTGTCAAATTCAAACCATAATAAAGGGCGCCCAATTGCGAATCCGCAAAGCCGCCACCCCCATCGGTCATAACGGCCATATCTACGATGCCTCTTAGTTCGTGGGTAATCTTGAACATGGTCACGGAAAAGCCCGTCTCATCGTCGGGGTGAGCGGTAACCACTAATACCTTAGGAGATTGGGCTAATAAGTTGGTCGATAAGAAAAGCGCAAGGAGCGTGAGGATTCGGAATGTTCGAGTCATGTAGGTTAAGGTCTAAGACATAGCGAGTTAACAGAAAAAAAAGAAATTAACAATATTGATTATCTTGCGGAAACCTATTTTTATGAAAACGATTCTTTTTTGCTTGCTTCTAGGGATAGCCCAAAGTTCATTGGGACAATCCCCCTTGTTAAAAGACCAAGTTTCTTTTCCGATTGGCGCCTCCATGAACCCTCGATTACTAGTTGAAAATGAAGCATACCTCAAACTAGCTTCCTCCGAATTCAACAGCGTCACCGCAGAAAACCACATGAAAATGATGTTGGTCCATCCAGAAGCGAATCGTTTTGATTTTAGCAAAGGAGATGAAATCGTCAGATTTGCGCAGGGCCAACAAAAACGGATGCACGGCCACACCTTGGTTTGGCATAATCAGGTACCCAAATGGATGCAGGATTTTACAGGCGATGAGAAAGCATGGGAAGATATGTTGAAAAACCATATCCAAACAGTCGTAAAACATTATAAAGGTCAAGTCGCCGGTTGGGATGTTGTCAATGAATCCTTTCTAGACGATGGAAGTTTGAGGCCTACGATTTGGTCGAAAAACATTCCGGATTACATCGCGAAAAGCTTTCAATGGGCACATGAAGCCGATCCCAATGCGATCTTGTTTTACAACGATTATGGCCAAGATGGGAAACCCAAAAAGATGCAAGCCATTTTGGATATGGTGCGTGACCTACAAGCGCGCCACATTCCCATTCATGGATTAGGGCTACAAATGCATATCAATATCAACGCAAAAAATGAAGATATTCAGGGGGTCATTGAGCAATCAACCGCAACTGGTCTTGCCATCCATTTTTCCGAATTAGATGTGGCGGTGAATCCCAAAAATGATTCCACATTTGTCTATGACGATGCTACCAAATCATCCCAAGCAGAAAAATTGAAGCTTGTTTTTCAGGCCTACCGCGCCATACCCAAGAAGCAGCAATATGGCATCACGTTTTGGAACATAGGAGATCGCGACTCTTGGCTTCGAGGATATTTCAAAAGACCGAAGGAATATCCGCTCTTATTTGATGATCAATACAACCGAAAAGCAATCTATTCAACCCTTTTAGACAAATGAAAAATAAATCAACGACCCGTTGGGTGCTTCAAGCAACCTGCGGACTTCTCCTCACGGGAAGTGGACTCTCAATGGCGATCGACGCCGGAATAAGTAAATTACAAGGTGGCGAATGGTTTTGGTATGGAACGGGGGCGCTGGTGGTATTTCAGGCGGGATTGTGTTTAGTGATTGATTCGACTCGATTTAAATAACATTCCAAGCTTAATGGTTTCATAAAACTCGGCTGCGCATGAAATAATTATCTTATTTTTGCCAAAACATTTGCCCTTGAAAATCACCATCATCGGCGGAGGAGCCGCCGGTTTCTTTGCCGCCCTGTCTGCCAAATCCCATTTCCCTGATGCCCATGTTTGCATCCTAGAAAAGACGAGCAAGTTCCTCGGGAAGGTGAAAATATCCGGGGGTGGGCGATGCAATGTAACCAATGCGACTTTTAACAACCGTCTGCTTTCAGAGAATTACCCGCGCGGCGAGAAATTTCTCCGCAAAGCATTCGAGCAATTTAATGCCCAAGACACGGTCAACTGGTTCGAATCGCGCGGGGTGGCCTTAAAAACATATCCCGATAATTGCATCTTTCCCCTGTCCAACGAATCCCAAAGCATCATCGATTGCTTCCTGAACGAAGCACGAAAATTAGGGATCGAAATACAGACCAATCAATCCGTTGAGCATATAAGAAAAACCGACAAGGGTTTTGAAATTAAGAGCAATCAGGGAATTCATCTTGCGGACCGGGTAATTATTACGGTGGGGGGCCAACCGAAAAGCACGTGGTTTTCAGCCATCGAATCCTTTGGCCACAACATTATTCCTCCCGTACCTTCCTTGTTCACCTTCAACATGCCGCAAGAGCCCATCAAGGCACTCATGGGAGTCGTTGTTGAAAAAGCCCGCGTGCGCATCGAAGGACAAAAGCTCTTGGGCATAGGACCCCTACTCGTCACCCATTGGGGCATGAGCGGCCCAGCCATCTTGCAACTTTCCGCCTGGGGAGCTCGAATTTTGGCAGAAAAAGATTACTGCTGCTCCATTCTAGTTAATTGGCTAGATGAAATGAAGGAAGAGGCCCTCCGACAAGAATTTCTATCGATTCAAAAAATCCATGGCGCCAAAATGCTTCAAAATCATAACCCCTTCCCGATTCCCAATAGGCTTTGGATTTATTTATTGGAAAAAAACGAAATCAAGCCCGAATCGCGCTGGTTGGATTTGGCAGGAAAAAATACAAACAAGCTCATCAATACGCTGATCAACGACCGCTACGAAGTTAAAGGGAAGACAACGTTCAAAGAAGAATTTGTCACAGCAGGCGGTATCGATCTCGCAGAAATCGATGTAAAAACCATGCAAAGCAAATTAGTGACTGGACTCTTTTTTGCCGGCGAAGTTTGCGATATTGATGGCATCACGGGTGGTTTCAATTTTCAAGGCGCATGGACAACAGGCTTTATTGCGGGAAAATCATGTGGAATGCGTGTTAATTAACTATCTTCGTAAAACGTTATCACATATTCATGCGCATCCTAATTCTATTGTTTGCTTGCCTTTTACTCAATGAAGCAAACGCACAAGAATTGGTTTTCGAAGTAGGAGGCAACTCTACCGAATACCAATACCAGAACCTCAACGGCACGGTAGTCGACTACCTTAAACCTGCCACGGGCCTACACGTTCAACTCAAAAGAGAGAATGTCCTTTGGAAAATTTCCAAGCATTTAGGTGCGACGGAAAAAGACGAAAATCCGCTGTATGTTCCCACAATCAAATATGCGTTTGGCTTCACATATAATCAATACAATAGTGTAGGAAACACGCGAGGAATTGCGTTGAGCTATCAAGCCGACCATCTGGGTATAACGGGGGAAATAGGCCCTGAAATTCCGATCAATCAAGCAATCTCCTTGGACCTGAAAGGCATTGTGTCCGTAGCCAAAATGTGGAATGGAAATCAATATATCGCGAATCAGTACATGCCATTGGATGAGCAGCAACAATTTTCGAAGATTCGAATCTATGGCGGATATTCGATTGCCTTAGTGCACCATCTCAGCAAATTCGTCAGTGGATTTGTTAAATACCAATATTTGAGCTCAGTAAAGGAACCCGATTATCCGGTGAACCACTTACGCATTATCCCAACAACCATTTCATTGGGCATTAAAATCAATCCATAAGACCATCTATGTTGACCTATATACGCATTTTCTGTTTGTTCCTTTTGGCATTTTCCAGTTTGGCACAAAGCAAAAGTTTGAATTACCAAGCCGTTATTCTCAATCCGAATCCAATTGACGTACCTGGGAATACGATTTCTAACCTCCCTTATGGATCTAGTGATGTTTGTATCAAATTCAGTTTATTGGATCAAAGTGGCCAATTGGATTATCAAGAAGTACAATGCACGAAGTCGGATGCATATGGCTTAGTGAATCTGAATATTGGTGCTGGGAATAGCTCAAATACGGGAAAATACAGCAAATTTGATGCAATTGTTTGGGATGCAAATCCGAAGAAACTGAAAGTAGATGTTAGTTTTGACCAAGGGAAAACCTTTACGATGGTCAGCACGCAAGCACTGAATTATGCTGCTTATGCACTTTATGCGGAAAGCGTCGACTACCAAAATGTTCGCTCAGCACCTACAAAATTATCGCAGTTTACGGATGACATTCAAATTGCCTCAAAAAAGGACCTTGATCCCATCAAAGCAGATATCTTAAAGACCCAGCAAGATATTCAAAGCATTCAATCCTCAAATTCACAGACATCTACTCAAGTTGCCGTTATTAATCAATCAATCATTGCAATCAATAAGGTTAATGAGACACAAACGAATCGACTTGATTATTTAAATGCGCAAGTGGGAGAAACGAACATGGCCATCCAAAGTTTAGGATTAACCTATGAACGACTTCAAAACCGTTCACTTGATACAGAACTAGGTGGTAGAAATCCTCAAGATGGATTTTATCCAAGTCAACGTGCTGTTAAAACGTATATTGATGCCCAAACTACGGTACCGGCAACCAATTCAATTGCAGGTAAAATTACTTTGGCAGGAGATTTAGCTGGGCCATATTATGCACCCACAGTTCCCACTTTAACATTAAAAGAAAATCTAGCGAATAAAGCGGTGGCGGCCAACTTAGGTGCATCCGCTCCTAGCGATGTACTTTACCCAAGCCAAAAAGCCGTTAAAACCTACATTGATGCCCAGACAACCCCTGAAGCGACAACTTTAATTCAAGGTAAATTGCAGCTTGCGGGTGATTTGGCAGGAACTGCCTCCGCTCCTACGGTACCCGCGTTAGCATTAAAAGAAAATCTAGCGAATAAAGCGGTGGCGGCCAACTTAGGTGCTTCTGCTCCTAGCGATGACCTTTACCCATCTCAAAAGGCGGTAAAAACCTACGTGGATGCACAGACTACGCCGAACGCTACAGTTAGTCTATTAGGTAAAATCCAGTTGGCA
Organism: uncultured Cytophagaceae bacterium; assembly: GCA_938008575.1. Lineage (GTDB taxonomy): Bacteria > Bacteroidota > Bacteroidia > Cytophagales > Spirosomataceae > Aquirufa > Aquirufa echingensis. The sequence continues at coordinate 11,421 of CALLKB010000252.1, forward strand.
GGGGATTTGACCGGAACGGCAACGCTTCCTCGAATAGCTGCGAATGCCGTGAAATTTTCAAATCTGGCAGATAGCACCGTGACAACAAGTAAGATTGTAGACGCCAACGTGACCGATGCGAAAATCGTTTCTTTGCAAGCGTCGAAGTTGACCGGCAACATTTCCGTGGCAAATGGCGGAACAGGTGCGAGTACACTCACCGGTTTGGTTCGTGGCAATGGAACGGGAGCCTTTAGCTCAGCAAGCTATGGAAGCTTTTATGACGTAACGAATCAAACGGCCGCCCTAGCAGATTCAGCAGTAGCCATGAAGTTGAGCAATACCGATTTTGCTGCCGGCGTAACTGTTCAGAATAATTCGCAGTTGCGATTTACCAATGCTGGAATTTACAACATCCAATTCTCTGCGCAAGTTGACCGAAGCGCAGGAACTACCATCCAAGCCATCAAAATATGGTTACGAAAAAATGGGGTAGATGTCCCCGCATCATTGACTGAAATGATTATTTCTGGGGGAGTTAGTACTGCTGCGGTTGTCGCATCGTGGAATTTCTTCCAAAATCTTGCCGCAGGTGATCAAGTGGAACTTATGTGGAGCGTATCAAATCCTCAGATTTACATCGCCTACACGCCTTCAACAAGCATTCCGAGAAGGCCTGCGATACCTTCACTGATCGTCACAGTGAATCAAGTATATTAAAAAAAAGCCCGCCGGAAGCGGGCTTTTTTTTAGGCCAAAGCTTTCAATGCCCGAACCAATTGGTCGAGTTCCACGGTACTCGTGAAGACATTTGGGGTAATCCGACAACCATGAACGCCATTGCCATCAATGGCCACCGTGTAGATTTTAAATTCATCCAAAAGGCGCTTGGCTAGTTCGGCAGGTTTCAGTTTGGCGACGCCTACATTCGCAATTGCCCCGTGGCGATTAGGATCTTCCGGTGTGTTCAACAAAATTCCCGGATGGTTTCTCACTTGTTTCGTCCAATATTGCTGGAGATATCGCAAACGCGCTTCCTTCCGCGCGGGGCCTAGTTGGCGATAAAACGCCACCGCATCCTGAATCGCCAAATGCGCATGGACCGGATTGGTTCCTAGGTGATTTAGACGTTCGATACCTTTGGCGGCATTTTCATTTTCGGCAAACACCGGCCATATTTTCTTAACATGTTCCGGTTTCACATAGAGCATCCCGACGCCGAGCGGAACGGCCAACCATTTATGGAGACTCGCTCCGTAATAATCACAATGTAAATCCGGGAGATTGAATTCAATGTGTGCGACGGCATGGGCGCCATCGACCATAACCTCCACGCCTTTGGCATGAGCCATGTCACAAATTTTGCGGATGGGAAGAATTTGGCCCGTCACATTGACCATGTGACAAACCATAAGCAATTTGGTTTTATGCGTAATCGCATTCGCATAAAGCTCCACGATTTCATCATCATTCGCGGGATGCAGAGGCAACGATACTTTTTTGAGTACGATGCCTTGTCGGCGAGCAACCTGCTCAAACATATCCTGCATCGCACCATAATCTTGGATAGCAAACACGGCTTCATCACCAGCTTGCCAAGGAAATCCTCCGATAATCATGTCCAAGGATTCGGTCGTATTACGTGTTAAAATCAAATCATCCGGGGAACAATGTACGACTTCCGCGACGAGTTTACTCATCGCTTTGCGGTCGGGGAACTGCGTCGTCCGCATGTAATAAGCCCCCTGGTAATTCACATCTCGAATATGCTGAATGTGTTTTTCGAGCGTAGCTTCCGGCAGGATATTGTAATAGCCATTTTC
>CALLKB010000253.1 GCA_938008575.1 uncultured Cytophagaceae bacterium
GAGATTGCTGCTTCTGACCCCATCGAGGATGAAAAACAAGTTCCGACCAAAGTACATAGTCATTCGATGCACTCAACATCGATGCATCAATCATAGGACCGAAATAACTAAGTCGACGTTCCTTCCCGCCGTTTATCTCAACGAGCTGTCGGATATCAGAAAATCCCGTTTTCAAAGCCACAATTCGACCATCAGCCAATTTAGTCGGATATAAATATTGGGTAAATCCTTGCTTGCTAGAATCCGGTACAGCGTTTTCATCAATTAATTTCGTAAAAACATCCTTAGCATATTGATCAATGGACTTTCCTGCCTGTTTTTTAAATTGCCTAGAAAAACCAAATAGCATCGGATGATTTAGCGCCGACTGCAATAAACTTGGAATAAAAGAATCCCCAAAATCTTTAGTCATTTGTTGGCTCAAGTACTGCCCAAAAACATAATGATTAGGCACCAAGCGCTGATAGGATTTACCCATCATATTAGCATATTTGGGTACACCATACGTATGTAAATAAGCCGACAAGGGTAATTTAAATTGCGGAATCTGAGACCGCCCCATCGCGTTGATGCGGGATTCTGTTTCGATCGCATCACCTTCCCAAAGCCAATTAGGTATCATTAAATTACTGTAAACAGATTGACCGTAAGCCCCAAAGATTCCATGTACCCAGCGAGCAAAACCTGCTTGGGCTACATTATTTTGATGTACATGCCGCATTTCATGACTAACCAAAAGGGGCAACCAATCATTGGTACCCAATAAGGCAGCATCTTGACTTGGAGTAGTTAAAAACTCGGCACGAGGAGCAATCAGACTAACAAAACCATTTGAAACGAGGCCTTGATTTTGTAATACAATGGGAAATCGGCGCGTTTTTTTAAGGAAATTTGAGCCGATAATCGACCATTTTGATTCAAGTTCATGTGCTGTTTCCTGCGCAACTGAATCATATCCAGCAGGAAAATAAAGATCCAAAGGAGCTTCTTTCAATGAAATCTTTTGAAACTTCAATGAAAATGGATTTTGGTCTAATAGAGCAGACTGTCCCCAGCTTGTAAATGAAAAGCTACAAACGAATAAACAAAGCAGTGTTCTTAGAACCACTTCAATACTTGCTCGATTAGCCATTTCGTCCGTAAGGTATAGGGAGGATAAAAGAAGCGCAAAGCATTGGTCTTTTGTACGATAACAGCCTTTGCATGCGAAAACTCTTCGAAGCCAAATTTACCTCCGGATCGACCGATGCCAGAATTGTTAACACCACCAAAAGGCAAAG
>CALLKB010000254.1 GCA_938008575.1 uncultured Cytophagaceae bacterium
ACTGGAGTTCAGACGTGTGCTCTTCCGATCTAATGCGAATGTTACGACAACGGCCGCGAATGTTTCAATTTCTGGAACACCTAGAGCTAGCGGGAATATTACGATAAACGCTACCGGATATGTGAAATTAGGCAGTGGATTGTCAATTAGTGCGCGCGGCGTGACGAATACCTACGCATCAACGGCCGGTCTAGGAGGTAACGCAGGCAGTATTTCCATTACTGGTACAGGTGGTTTGAGTTTATTGGGAGATCTGAACGCTGCTGGGGGAGGAGCCTATTCCAATGGCAGTTACGTAGGAACCCCATTGAGTATTCTATTGAGTACAAATGCTACTAGTTTAACTGTGGGGGAAGGGAATGATGGCCAATTAGGTAAAATAAGTGGGGCAAATGTTACTTTGTACGGAACGGGAAAATACCTATTTAGTGGGTTGAATGATTATTCGGGAACAACGATTCTGACGGATGGAGCATCGCTTCGATTAGGTGCCGCTGGGGTTATTCCAGATTTAAGTGCTGTAACACTTATGGCAACTGCCAACGTGCTTGAATTAGGCGATTTTACAGAGACTGTGGGTAGTATTTCAGGAGTGGGAAATATTCGAAGCTTTGGTGTAGCAAGTTCTGTTTTAAATACAGGTATTGATTTAACATCTACCTCATTTAGTGGTACGATTAGTGATGGAACTGGAACGGTCAATATAACCAAGCAAGGCACAGGAAATTGGGCGTTGAGCTCTGCCAATACGTACTCGGGTTTAACAACCATATCGGCCGGTAAAATTACGATGACAAATGTTCGTGCTTTGGGAAGTGATGCGCAAGGAACTATCGTGGCCAATGGTGCTGAGTTGGATGTGCAAGGAAATTTATCAGTTGGGAACGAAGCATTAACGATATCAGGAACCGGCATTGCTTCGGCTGGAGCATTGCGCCTGGTGAGTGGTGATGTTTCTTGGGCAGGGCCTTTAACTGCTTCCGCTTCTAGTCCTCGGATGGTCATTGCTTCGGGTTCATGGAACCATACGGGTGATGTTACGCTGAATCAAAGCTTGACAACTGCCGTGCAGGGAACTAGTTTGAAATTTGCGGGAGTCTTATCAGGGGCTGGAGGAATAACAAAATCAGATGTAGGCTTTTTGGAATTAAGTGGGGCTAATACCTATAGCGGTGCGGTTTCCGTTTCAGCAGGTAATTTGATTATCAAACAAGCCACGGCATTGGGTTCGAATGCTGCAGGGACAACGATTAGTTCAGGGGCCAACTTGACGCTTGATGGCGGGTTAAGCGTGGTAGGAGAAAGTCTGAATATAAGTGGGGCGATTTCCACGGGAAATGGCGCCATGCGCATCATAAATGGCCCAAGTACTTGGTCGGGGAACCTTACCTTAGGCGGTTCTTCGGTCTACATTAATGCCGAATCAGGTCTGGAAATTTCCGGAAATATCCTGAACAATATTACGAGTTTAACGGTAGGTCGGACGACCGGAACTGGTGCTAGCAATGTCCTCATCAGCGGGATCATTTCCGGTTCGGGTGCTTTGGAAAAATCGGGAACGAATGAATTAACATTACAGGGCTTAAATACCTATATGGGCTATACCAAAGTCAATGGGGGAACGTTAAAATTAGGTGCTGCGAATGTTATTCCTGATAATATTTTCACCCTGAACGGGGGTGAATTGAATACGAATGGATTCAGTGAAACGCTGGGAACTTTCAATATTACGGCGAACTCCAGCATTCGTTTGGGGCCTATAACATCCCATATCTTACGAGCAAATATTTTGGGTACATTCTATTTTCGCATGTTGTACATCCGCGGTTGGGAAGGGGTTTATAATGGAGGTACTTCGGGTACCGCGGGTCAGATTTATTTGCAGAATTCAAATTTCTTAATACGCGATAAATTGGATCAAATTCGTTTTATAGATGAGACAAATAGCAATGCCAAATATGTGCCTTTGCAATTGTCCGACGGAGAAATCATCCCTACCGGTGCGGCCAATGTCGTG
>CALLKB010000255.1 GCA_938008575.1 uncultured Cytophagaceae bacterium
TTGATTCAAATCGTCTAAGATCAGTCGGCCTTCCGGAAAAGTAATGTCGGTCTTCATTTTTGTCAACGTAAAGTTACCCTTGCCATCATTCTGCATCACGGAAAAGTAACGTCCACTCGTGCTGTGTGCCATTTGGACCAAATCCACATCGCCATCATTGTCAATGTCCCCAGATCCAATCGACTGAATCGAGTCAAAAATATTACTAGGATCCTTCGCTTTTTCTGTGGAAATATCAATTTTAGCTACTTCATCAATCAGGTAATTTTGGTCTTTAAAAGAATAATAGCGGTTCAATTTTAATTCCCCTTTACTGTAATCGAGTCCTACGCGGTGATTGTTGTTTTTATCCATCCAAAACAACAATTTGGGATAATTATCAGCTCCACCCATTTCCCAGTGATAATGTTCCCCTCCTGGGAAGATTTCCATTTTGCCATCTTTATTGACATCCACGAGGTCATAATTTTGAATGCCATGGAAAATACTGTAATCTAGGTAATTGGGATTTCGATACACCTCGAAACTAAAATTGCCCTTATTTTTAAAATAAAGCGGTGCTGAGGTATGCCCCATCTCTATGGGAGAATTGATACCATCAATGTAAGTACTCGAATGAATGATGTCCATTTTGCCATCTTGATTATAATCCATTGGAATACTTCCCCGGTCAAATGGGGGATGAAACTCCTCCAAGCCATTCACAATTCGCCCATTATCATTCTCATAGGCAAAAGGATTTTTAATCGCATAGATGTCTACGGTTTCTGTGCTTTTCAATTTGATTGGATTGACCAAATAAGAATTCACCACATCACACACATCCCCGATGCCATCTTTGTCGGCATCCAACTGGTCTGGATTATAGGATTTGGGGCAATTATCCACATCATCCAAAATGCCATCTTTATCAACATCAGTTAAATTCAACTCAACAATATCGATGTTATAATCCATCCGAATTTGCATGATTTCGTAAATGCCATCGCTATTGAAATCGATGGGAATCTTGAAACCTTTCCAATTTCCACTTTGATCAAAAAATTCACTCGAATGATCGTTGGTTGGGAAAACCACCGAACGTTTCACCATTTTCTTTCCATTATTCATGAAAATAAAATAGCCCCATTGATCGTTTTTCTTTTCATACCATCCGTTCTGCGGAACGATATCGACCAAGCCATCATTGTTCACATCGACCAAGTGAATACCATTCCCATGCGAGTTCGTATTATCATAATTCAATCGATTATCAAACCACTGAGCGGATATCTCCTCCCCTTTCAGATTATAGATCCCAATTTTATTCGGGCGATTATCCGTCCCTTTATTATTCCCCCATTCGAGGGTAATCATTTCCAGATTTCCATCTTTATCCAAATCCGCAAAATGCGTTCCCCAATCATTCACGATGGAATAAGGATATTCGCGTTGTAGCTGTCCAAAATCCTGAGCCCCATTGCTGTCAAAATTGAGACTTAAATCTTGTTTCCGAATTTGATACTGCTGAACTACGTATTGATTATCCGACAAGTTCCATGAAGTAAAGGGCTGTACTTTACCCGTTGACTTATCCCACATTTGATCATAGCGTAGCAAGAAGTAGTAGTCTTTGTTGTTGACAACTTGCCCATTAAACGGAAATGCCTCCAAGTGATCACAACAAAACCCAATTGGATTAGCATTGGGATATAAAAATTCCCGCATCCATTTGTTATTCGCATCCATTTCATACGAATAAAATAAATCATATAGACCAGGCTTTCTCTGGTACACGTCATTACCGAATTGGCCCAAGTTGGCAAACACAACATTGGGTATTCCATCCTTATCGGGATCTAAGATGATAGGTTCCTTTTGATTTAGATAATCGCCATTGGATTGATCACCATCAAAATAATAATCTCCCATGACATAATTAAATCCTGATCCTGTGTTAATTAAATAATTGTCCGGATAATTACTTTTTCTACCTATAAAATTGGGTGGTTGATTCCCAGGCTTTCCATGGTAATTTTGAGTGTATTGGTAAATGTCTCGTTTCCCATCGCCGTTGAAATCCGCCGACAAGCCTGTCACAAATCCAAAATCTGAATTTTGCTTGACGCGGTAATTGACATCTTCGACCCACTGCATTTTACCATTCACCGTTTTCTGTACAAACAAGGCACTCATGTAAGCCTTCTCCGGGTTACCCGCATAGTTGATGAAAAAGTCTTTTTTCCCATCGCCGTTGAAGTCGGCATATTCCTGATAACGCGAAACGTGAAACCGATCAGCAATTCCTAAATCCGTTAATAGTTTAGGGGTACTCGAATCAAAAACGAGTACATTTTTGTTTACGGTTTTAACACGAATATCTTGTGAAAAAGCGGGAAAACAGAGGGCTGAAATGGAAAGAGATAAATAGGCTACAAGTAATTTCATTTTTAGCTAGCAGAATGTTTCAATATCAAAATAGCTTGGATAAGATGACAAATCCGTTAAAAAATCTGTTATTCACGTTATTATAACAAATTCATCAGGTAGAAATCCATGATAATTTAGTTGATTTAGCTAATTTGCATCAAAATTCATTAGCGTGTTTAAACTAGTTCGAAACTTCATTTTATTCGCATTATTAAGCGTTTCATGTCCGAGCATGGCGCTTGATCATTATATAAATTGGCTACCGAACAAGCAAAATTTAAGACAACGTATCAATGTAGATACCCGAAACTGGGAAAGAGAAATAAGCATTGACCAATGGGCGATTGTTAGTCCTATTACGCTTTCAGATCAGGATCAAGCGACCATAATTAGCAAATTTAACCGAGCCGACTACTTTTACCTTCCCAACCAATCCATCCGATTTGTCCTACAAGGAACAGGAATCGTATTCGATTTCGATTTAAAATCAGCAAACCTTACCCGCTTGGACCGTACAATACATAGCGGTTACAATTTCAGCGCTGTTCGCTTTTATCGAAATAATTTACTCTATTCCGTAGGTGGTGAGGGATTTTGGTCTTACAACAGACACATCACGTATTTTGATGAAAAATCATCAAAGGAATGGGAAATATTAAGACCGAAAAACAAGGGACCAGAAATGATTTCCGACGGATTTCAAGGCTACTCGCGTAAAGATGACGCCTTTTATTCTGGGGGGGCCAATAACAAAAATTACCTGGAGGATGAAAAAATAGATTATGTAAAAGAATTTCAACGCTTCAATTTCAAGAATAAAACCTGGGAAGTTTTAGGCAACATTACGGATGTTATCCCTTTGAAAGAACATCGTACAATCTATTGGAATGGAACACATTTTATCCAAATGGCGCGTGACCGGATTTACATCATCGATCCTAGGCAAAATGAGGTCTACCTTTACAAAGATAATGCTACCTATTTCGAGGCAGGAGGAGGCGAATACTACCTAAGCGGCGACACAATCAAGTATTATCACTTTATGCATCGCGGACCACTTTCAATTGTAGCGGTAAATGCGTTATTGAAGAAGGCAGAATTTGTTGGCAAATTTTATGAAGCCGACTACCACAATTACTATTTAGGTGCTGCGATATTGCTTATCCTAGCAGCGGGCGCGTATTGGATTTACCAACGAAAGCGTAAGCTACAACCTACTTTTGATTCACTTGAACGAAAACTATTGAAAGCCTTGATGGATTCGGGTGATAATTTTATCCCGACGAATGAGCTGAATGAAATTCTGGAATGTGGTACAAAATCTCAAGAAAACCAGCGAAGAATTCGATTCATGACCATCAAACAGGTTAATGAAAAACTGGCCTTCTATTACAACATCAAAAATGCCATTGAGCGTACCGCCTCCACAGAAGATAAGCGATTGATCACGTATCGCTTGAAAAAAGGTGTTAGGGAAAAGATTAAGGCAATCTTGTAAGATCATGATTTTCGTCACATCCCGTGTCATTCTCTATAGGTATCTTTGCGTACATCAAACAAAGATCTTATGGAAACCTTGGAAATTTTTGTTGAAAACATCAAATGCGGCGGTTGTATAAACGGCATTAAAAATGCGCTATTAGCATTTCCCGGAGTAAAATCGGTTGAAATTATCCTCGACGAGGAAAAGGTCATCATTCACGGAGACCATTTAGATAAATCCGTTTTTGTCACAAAAATGGATGGCATGGGTTATCCAGAAAAAGGGAATAATACGTTCCTGAAGGAGGCGAAATCCTATGTGAGTTGTGCGATAGGAAAGGTGACGGCTTAATTAGAAAAAAAGCCTCCCTGAATCTCAGGGAGGCTTTAAACAATCCTAGTTCTAATTTTTTCTATGTTGCAAAGGTACAAATTCGAAAATTTGCTTCCTTGCGCACACCGAAATATTATGTCGCAATTTACAAAAAACTTCAATTTTTCTAACTGACATTCCTCAGGACAGCTCCCAAATTATCAATTTAAATTCCTAATATTACCGCAAATTATCCTTGGCCTGACGTGTCAAAGATTGCATGCATAAACTTAGTTCTAAAAACTTTTTTTGTTGGCTCGCCCTGCTTTGCCTTTTTGCCGCGTGCAAAAAAGAGGCATTACCTATTGCCCCAAATGTCGAAACCAAAGAGGCTATTAATCCACGTGCCACATCTGTCACGCTGCAAGGACACAACGCCACAGAAGATTTGCTTGGCATAACCGAGCGAGGTTTTTTTTATGCTGACCACAACAACCCCGACGAGCTGCTCAAACATAAAGTAAACGCGAGCGCAGGCAATGGGGACTTCGCCGTACTCGTGACAGGATTAGCAGCCGAGACCTTATATTCCTTCGTCGCCTTCGCAAAAAATTCAGAAACCACCTCGCTCGGGACCATCAAAACCTTCTCTACCCGCGAATATACCCTACCCGAAGTCAGCACCGATAAAATCAAAAATGTGTACATCAACTCCTGCCAAGTCGCTGGAATCGTTGGCTATGACGGAGGAAAACTCGTTTTTGATCGGGGATTCTGTTTCAGCACCCATCCCAATCCCACCATTCAAGACAACCGAGTATTCAGTGGAAAAGGCGAAGGCCCCTTTGACAATTTCCTCAATGGCCTGAACGAAAACACAACCTATTATGTCAAATCCTATGCCATCAACGAACTAGGGATTTCCTACGGTGATGAGCTCAGCTTTACGACATTTAATTTTAGCCCACCCGTCGTTTCGAGCACACATGTCAACGAAATCACCAATACAACCGCAAATTTTCAAGGCGAGGTTATGGATACGGGTGGTTCCGACATCACCGAACGAGGGTTTTTATTATGTCCCGATATCGAAGACTTAAATGCTTGCCAAAAGTTTCTCATCCCAGGGGGAATTGGCGCTTACCGACTCGTCATCACGAATCTCAAAACAAATGTAAAATATTACATGCGTGCCTTCGCCACGAATAAAAAAGGCACTGCCTACGGAGCACCCATCCCATTCACGACGGGTGAATACACTTATCCGAGTGTCAAAACGGTATCGGTTACCGACATCACAGCGCATGGAGCAGTACTCACTGGGACGTTGACGGCGGAAGGAAATACTACAGTCACAGAAAAAGGATTCTGTGTTAGCATTGTCCCTAATCCAACAATCAATAATCTGAAATTCCCAGTTGCAATTGGATTAGGCCCATTCAGTTACTATTTGGCGAATCTATCTGAAAACAAAACCTACTACATCGTCGCTTATGCCATCAATGCCAAAGGCGTTGTTTACGGATCACCCATGACATTCAAAACGCTTTCAAGTGTACCTGTGGTGATTGTTGACCCAACAAAACCTGTGACCCCAACCAACCCAACGGAAGGTTCTTTAAAAATAGGCGATTTGCATCAAGGAGGGGTTATCAGTTATTTCTTCAAGGAAACGGATCCTGGTTATGTTCGGGGTGAGCAACATGGATTTGTTGTCAGTCCGGAGGATATATCCAAATCAACGTATTGGGGATGTCCCGGATTATCCATCATCAAAGCGCGCGCTGAAAACATCGGAGCAGGAAAATCGAATTCCGCTGAAATTGTTCGAATGTGCGGTACCTTAAATTCCGCGGCAAGATTATGTGCGAATTATACCTATGGTGGCTATAGTGAATGGTTCTTGCCTAGCAAAGATGAATTGAATCAAATTTATTTGCAGGCTGACAAAATCGGCGGAATCGATAAAACGGACCTATATTGGTCTTCCACGGAATACATGGGATCAACAATTACGGACCAAAACATTGCTTGGCTGCAATTATTCATCGACGGATCCTACCGTGAAGCCCGTAAAAATGAAGTCTATCGCGTAAGGGCGATCCATTATTTCTAGCTAACTCTTCTTTGGCAATCCTTCTAGGTTTGCCAAAGTTTGAGATGCATTTCGCGTCGATTCCCTAGGCAAAATTTATAACCCCAGGTTTTAACCTGGGGCTCTACAGGTTTTAACCTAGCGCTCTACAGACTTTTTCCCGGTGACCTAAAAAACCCTAGGCTAAAGCCCAAGGCTATAAATTAATAACCCCAGGTTTTAACCTGGGGCTCTACAGACTTTAGTCTGATGACCTAAGAAACCCTAGGCTTAAGCCAAGGGTTATAAAAATCGATTAATTCGCCGTCAACTCAAACAAATCTTTGTCCATTTGTGGCTTCACCTCACAGGTATTATCCAAATGCATCGTTGGAGTCGCAGCCGCATTGTATGCCGGCCATGTTGGCAAACCTTTATGATTCGGATTTCCTACCCGTGCAAAGTTGATCCATGCTTGGCTCACCTTATCCGCTAAGGCATAAGCTTCTTTTCCTCCGCCCGTCATATTTTCACAACGCGCAATGTTATTGAAACAGAAAGGCAATTCGAAGCAGTGCATCGATTTATATTTGCCATCCATCACAGGAGATTGCCAAGTAAATAAATACATAAACACCGGCGCTGCATTCAAAGCCGATTTCAGATTCGCTTGAACCACAGCTCCCGGACGGAAACGCGTATCCACATCCATCAAATCCGATGGCTTCGTATCCGCAGGATAAGCTTTCTTAACCGCTGCTTTATAGGCATCTGCTTTGGCTCCAAAGGTCTTTTTGATGTATGCATCAACTTCTTCTGCATTCGCGTTTGCCATATTGGTCATCAAGGATGGCATAAATTCATTCTTTACCGTTCCAATCATCAAAGGGACATCTTTCGATAATTTCATCGCCTCATCCGAGAATAATTGATAAGGTAACAGGTCACCGTCGACGCTTGGGCCCCAACTTAATCCAAAACCAACCACAGGTTTTCCAGCAGCTTTCATTTGAGCAGCTACTACTTGAAGCGCTTTGTTTCCAGCACTTGCCAAAGTCGCAAAAGGAACTTTTTGCAAGGAATCCACACTGATATTCAAGGATTTCAACACCTCTGCTGTAATAGCTTGTGTTGTTGCCTTATCAAGCATAGAACCACGGAAGGCTCCACTTTGATTAATCGCTTTGTGAAACAAACCCTTGGCAGAAGGCATTGCCATCAAGGTATTCACCTTCGCGCCACCTCCAGATTGACCGAAAATCGTCACATTATTGGGATCGCCACCAAACTGGCTTATGTTGGCCTTTACCCATTCCAATGCCGCCTTCATGTCCATCACCGAGTTATTCGCTGAATATTTGTACTTATCGCCATAGGCTGATAAATCTAAATAACCCAAAATATTCAAACGGTGATTAATCGATACAACAACAACATCTCCTTTTTTGGCTAAATTCTCTCCATCATAAGACTTTAATTCCTCTGCAGAACCTGCGGTAAATCCACCTCCATGAATCCAAAACATGACAGGACGCTTTTTCCCATCTTTGATTCCCGGAGTCCAAACATTCACACGCATACAATCCTCATTCGTATATCCCCAAGAGTGATCAAAGACAAATTCAGATTCATCTTGCACTTGTGTGGTAGGTGTCAACAAAGGGGCAACGGGACCATAGGTCAAAGAACTACGAACACCTGACCAGGCTTTCGGTTTATGAGGTGCTTCAAAACGATTTGCCTCCGCATAAGGAATGCCCTTGTAGGTATAAACACCCCTATGTACATATCCACGTACTTGACCGGATTCAGTAGGAACTACAGCCACATCTTTACTTAATGTAATCTGTGCCTGAGCAGTCCATGAGCCCAAAAGGCAAACGCCTAAGGCTAAGAATAATTTTTTCATGCTTGATAGGTTTAGCTATTGTAATAATTTGATACAATGATAAGCTTTTTTACCAATATCTCATAACCCCAGGTTTTAACCTGGGGCTCTAAAGGTTTTAACCTCGGCCTCTACAAACTTTAGTCTAAGGACTCTTCCGAAGGAAACCCCACAGGAACCCCTAGGCTAAAGCCCAGGGTTATCATCACTCATACTTTATAACCCCAGGTTTTAACCTGGGGCCTTTCAAAAGGAAACCCCACAGGAACCCCTAGGCTAAAGCCTAGGGTTATAAAAAATTTTATACCTTTACACACCATTAACTCCATCCCTATGAAAAATAGAATACTCCTCTTCGCGGCCCTATCCATCAGTGCCATTTCTATCATGTCGCTACGTAAAAGCCCTGCCAAACTAGTGGCCATCGACGGACCCGCGGAGAAAACATATACCCAATACTGTGCTTCTTGCCACGGTGAAAAAGTTGAAGCATTTGTAGACCGCCAATGGAAACACGGCAATAAAAAAGAACAAATCATCGCAAGCATCACCGGAGGATATCCCGAATTAGGAATGCCTACCTGGAAAGAAGTTTTGACGGCACAAGAAATCGAGAAATTGGCCGACTTGATCGTCGAGAATTTAGCGGGTGTAGAGCAATATAAATTTGCCAACAAGCCGACGAGCAATATCTTTAAATCCGAGGGGATGACAATTCAGTTGGATACCATCGCCACAGGTTTAGACAGCCCTTGGGGTTTTGCACAATTGCCAAATCACGATTATCTAATTACTGACCGCGCAGGAAAATTGTATTTGGTAGACCAAAAACAAAACAAAACGGTCATTTCAGGTACTCCTGCCGTGATGGCCAAAGGCCAAGGTGGTTTATTAGACATCACGCTTCATCCTGCGTATGCGCAAAACGGATGGGTTTACATATCTTATTCGAAATTCAGAACGGAAGCGGGTCAAACAGAAACGACTACAGCCATCGTCCGCGGTAAAATCAAAAACAATCAATGGGTTGAGTCACAAGAAATTTTCGAGGCAAAACCTTATACCAAAACATTCCACCACTTCGGATCTCGTTTGGCATTCGATAAAAAAGGTTACCTTTTCTTCAGTGTTGGCGAACGCGGCATGGAAAAAGTATTTCCACAAGCTTTGGATAATGACAATGGCAAAATCCACCGCATCAAAGATGACGGTAGTATCCCTGCTGATAATCCATTTGCCAAAAGCACGAACCCAACGGTTTTTTCATACGGCCAACGAAACCCACAAGGTTTGACTTTGAATCCTACAACCGGCGCAATCTGGGAAACAGAACATGGCCCACGCGGTGGCGATGAAATCAACATCATCCAAGCAGGCAAAAACTACGGTTGGCCTGTCATCTCCTACGGCATCAACTACGACGGAAAACCCATCACAGCCATCTCGAAAAAAGAAGGCATGGAACAACCGATCACCTATTGGATTCCATCCATCGCTCCTTCAGGATTGACCTTTGTTGTAGGCGATAAATACCCCGCTTGGAAAGGCAATTTGATGGTAGGTTCTTTACGCTTCAACTACATGAATCGCTGTGTGATCAAAGACAATAAAGTCATCAAACAAGAAAAAGTCCTTGTCAACCTCGGCCGCATGCGGAATGTGGAACAAGGAGTAGACGGATACTTGTATGTAGGAACTGAAAATCCGGGCATGGTCTTCCGACTAAAACCTTTATAATACTTCGAAAAAAGCCTGATTCGTTCAGGCTTTTTTTTTGGCCACTCATCCCAATCTACTTGGCCATGCAACGTATTCGTAGGAAATTGCATCTAGCTTTTTTTCATTAACAGCCTTATTCAATCCGCCTACATGCGTTTACTACTTTTACTATTATTGATTTCCACTGCATCATTTGCTCAAAATTCCTTGCAGTTTCGTTTGCAGGATTCCAACAAACAAGACCTCCCCTTTTCCACCGCCATCCTGAAGAAATTGCCAGATTCAAGCCTATACAAAGGCTTTTTGACTGACGAAAACGGAATTGGGAAACTGACCAAAATCCCTGCGGGCAATTATGTATTGCAAGTCCAATCGACGGGATTTATCACCCAAAAAATAAGCCTACCCACTATCACGGAGACATCACAAATTGACTTAGGGGTGATCAGCCTTTTGGCCTTAACCAAAGAATTAGCGGAGGTTGAAGTCCGCGCCACAAAACCGCTCATCGAAAAAAAGCTGGATAAAACCATCGTCAATGTGGAGAATTCAGCCATGGCGGCCGGCAATACGACCATGGAGGTTTTGGAGCGATCACCGGGTGTAATTGTCGACAAGGATGGAAACATTTCACTACGTGGTAAATCCGGCGCCAAAGTCATGATCGATGGGAAAATCTCCTATTTGTCAGGGACCGATTTGGCAAATTACCTAAGAAACCTTCCTGCGGATCAGATTTCAACGTTGGAAATCATGACCAATCCCTCTTCGCGCTATGATGCCGCAGGAACGGGTGGAATTATCAACATTAAATTGAAGAAAAATGCCAACGTAGGTATGAATGGATCAGCTAATGCCACTTTAGCACAAGGGTACTTTTTCCGACAATCCGTGGGGGCAAACCTCAACTACCGTAATAATGGATGGAATTGGTTTGGAAATGCCTCATACGTACACCGCCCTAACATGGAACGCAATTATTTAATGCGGAAATTCACGGCCCAACAAGAAAATTGGGAGCAAAATTTTCAATATGCGAATCAAAGTGAAAACACGCAATTGAAAGCCGGTGTCGATTGGTATGCGTCACCTAAAACTACCTATGGCATGTTATTTTCTGGCGGGTATAATCACAATCGCTTGAACGACGGATTAAATCGTACGGTTCAAATGAACAGTCAAAATGAGGTTCTCTCGCGTTTGGATACGTATAATTCCTTAGACAATCCGTTTTTCAATTATGCGACCAACTTCAATTTCAAACATACTTACGATTCAACCGGACGCGAATTAACCATCGACTTAGATCAAGCACGATTCGTGGATGAAAGCCAAAACAACTATCGCTCACGCTATGTAAATGCCTTGTTTTTGCCTTTCAAAGCAGATTCTTTGTTGCGCACAGCCTCACAATCTTACATCGAGCAATACTCCCTAAAATCCGACTATGTCATCCCATCCTTTTTAAAGGCCAAATGGGGCCTTGGAATGAAATCCTCTTGGGTAAAAACGGATAACGATTTACAATTCCGTGCGAAATCCGCTTTGGCAGAAAACTACAATTTCCTGACAGGCCAAAGCAATCGTTTTGTCTATACCGAACAAATCCACGCGCTGTATTTAAATACAGAAAGAGCGATTGGAAAATTTAGTTACCAAATAGGCCTTCGAGGTGAGTGGACATTTGCCGATGGAACTTCCAAATCCTATACTGGCGAAGCCGACCAAACGTTTCACCGCGATTACTTGCAATTTTTCCCAAGTGCCTTTTTGCAGTACGAAGCATCCAAGAAGCACACGCTAGGAATGACATACAGTCGGCGCATCGACCGACCCGGTTACTCCGATTTGAATCCTTTCGTGTTTTTCCTCGACAACTATACTTACAATGTGGGAAATCCGATGTTGATGCCCCAACTAACCAATTCCTTCGAATTGAGCCATACCTACATGGGAGGCATTTCGACAACTTTGGGATATAGTCACACAGACCAGGTTATTACACAACTATTAAAACAGGATGTGGCGACACGTAAAACCTACCAAACGACGGCTAATATGGCGCAACGCGTGACTTATAGCGTGGGGATTTCATTACCCATCCCAGTGAATAAATGGTGGACAAGCAATTCCGACATTTTCTTTAACCGCGCGGAATTAACAGGTAACATCGCGGCTTCGGCCATTTCGCCTTCGGCCAACATGTTCTACATTTCCTCAAACCATACATTTACCCTTCCCAAAGACATCAAAATCGAATTGGGCGGGAATTATTTCACGGGAGGATTAGAAGGCGCATTTGTGTTTGGCGCAGGAGGATCGCTGAACATGGGAATTCAAAAAACCATCATGAAGAAGCGTGCAACCATTCGTTTGAACGCGCAGGATATCTTGTACACGTCTAACCCACCGGTGACAATCAAATATGCGGATTTGGATGTATTGGTTCAGCCAAAGAACGATTCGCGTGTAGTTCGTTTAAACTTCACATATCGTTTTGGGAATGCCTCCATTAAGGGCGCACGTCAACGTGCTACAGGATTAGATGCTGAAAAAGGACGCGTCAAAGGAGCGAATTAATCCTCCTCTCCTGCCTCGTCCTCATTGACCGATTTCCGATTTTTAAGACCCGAACTTTTCTTGGTGCTGAGTTTAAACGCAAGGCCCAAATAGAAAATTCGGGTTTCTTTTTTCTTCGTCAAATCACTCACAAAACCAAAAGGCCTGGAATCATAAACGGTTTGTTGGGTATTAAACACATCATTAATTCGTGCATTCAACACCCACGCTTTCAGCTCTTTTTTGAAACCTAAATCCACGGTGTAAAAACCCTCAATAATACCCAAGGGATGAATTTGAGCCGATTGATAAATCCCGCTGATTTGAAAAGATGCGGTGGATGATAAGTTCCAAATTTGGCTTAAACGCCCATTCCAACTCCAGCGATTCATGTTCAAGGATTGTTCCTGCACCTGGCCTTGCAAATCGGTTTGATACAAGGAACTCGTTACATTGACCTTCCAATTTTTCGTTGGGTTAAAGGTCGTAATATTTTCAAAGCCCCAGGTTTCCGAACGAGCAATATTCTCAAAACGGGTTAAGGTGGTGTCGCCTTCTTGTAAGGTTCGCACGCGACCAACCAATTGATTGACCCGACGGTAAAATAGTTGATTGCTTGTATGCAAGGTTCCCACATCCATGGAATGTTCGATTTCCGCTAAATAGGTTCGCTCGGGTTGAAGCATCGGATTTCCCGACTGCAGATTCAACGGATCCGCGAAGGATATGAAAGGATTCAAAGCCTTGTAGGACGGTCGGTTCACCCGCGAAGAAAAGCGAAATCCAACTTGTTGGTTTTTTGTCAATTGCTTTTCCACTGAAATCGAAGGAAACAGCTGGACATAATTCAAATTTGCTTGGGTTGCCTCCACACGCAATCCCCCTTGAACATCCCATTTTTTCCCGCTAAAATGCGTTGTCCCATATACGGCTTGGATACGCTCTAAATACTGAAAGGCATTACTACGTTTGAGGTCTATATTCCAAATTCCTCGTAATTTTTCGTACCGAAAATCGGTATCAAAAAGTCGTTCTGTCAACTTAAACCCATAATCAAAGCTGAGCTTTTTTGAGAATTGTGTTTCCCAATCCCCCTGAAAGAGCAGGGTGTAATTGCCGCTTCTCGCGGAAGATTGTTCGATTCGATTCGGAAAATTCGAATTGGGAATATCAAAGCCGCCGTAGAAATAGCGTTGTGTGAAATCATTTTGATCCGACCCCATATTTCGAATCCATAGAAAATCCAAATGGGCAGATGTCCGCTGTTTGCCAATAGTTCCCAAAGAAATCAAGACATCCATCCCACGATCATCTCCTTGCTTGTCGGCATCCCGTATGTAATAGCGATCCGGAGCGCGCACAAATTGCGAGAAATTCAATCGGGCTTCATTGTTGTGATCTTTGGAATATCGACCAATCCCCTGCAATCCCAGGGTCCAGCGCGGATTTAAGCTATATTCCAAACGTGCTTGTAAAGCGTGATTATAATCCCGATTTATCTCTTGGGTGTTTTGTTCGATTTGGGACAATCCATATTGGCTTGCATTTTCGCGATACAAATGCTGGAAATTATCTCGGATGGATTGTTTGAAATTATAATCGAACGAATAAGAAAGTCTTTTAAAGCCGTTCCCATAACGCGTAGAAAGAGCTACCTGATCATGCGTCCCCCATTGTAAATTTGCTTGCGCTTGCTTGAATCCACTTCCTTTTTTCAGGACAATATTTAAAATTCCCGTACTACCTTCCGCAGAATATTTTGCCCCTGGTGCCGAAATAATTTCGATGTAATCGATGCGATCCGCGGGAAAAAGACTGAGCGCATTGGCCCGTGATGAAGAAAGAATTCCGGAAGGTTTTCCATCAAAATAAATCGTAAGACTTTGGCTGCCCCGGTATTGAATCGAACCATCGCCAGCGACGTAGATGGACGGAATATTCGCTAATACATCTTGTAGATTTCCACCTAAATTGGTCAAATTCGCCGACGGATAAAAGACCTGTTTCCCAAATTCGGGTCTAATGGCTTTCACCTCGACATTTCGCAAGGTATCAACCTGCGCAGCAACCTGGAATGAAACTAGGCAAAAAAAGAGTAGCCTAAGCTTCCGCATCGACAGTAAAAGTTTCGTTGTCTTTGGAATAATAATAGGCCTTCAATTGCGCGACACCTCTTTGGTAATCCACCTTCACCACTTGAACGCGGTGAATCGGTTGGCCCGTCTTATCAATTAAATCTTGAATCAATAAAGCTTTTTGGTCCGGTTTAACCAAAGCTAAATTCTCATAGGTTAAGACCTGAAAATTTTCATGGGTCAAGGTCAGAAAACGACCCAATAAAAAGGTTACCCCCACGAGCAAAGAATTCGCAAGTATGAGCATGGGATAATTTTCCAGCGAGGCGATCGAATTGATAATACCCAACGTCACAACTAAGAAAAAATAGCCCATTTCTCCGATGGGAACCGTAACCGTCCGGTAGCGAAACATGGAAAACATAGCAAAAAGGCCAAAAGCAAAACCGAATTTCAGGTCGGCCTCAGCCAACAAAAAACACAACACAAACAAGATTGAATTGAACAAGAAGAAGGTAAAAACAAAATCCTTGTTCTTGTATTGCGGATAATAGATGAATCGAATGACCAAGAAGGTAAAAAACAAATTGATCAGAAATCGCAGGGTAAAAAGCTCAATCATGGAAGTTAAATTTTTCAAATGTACGGAAATAAATGAACGCTTTGTCTTGACACATCGGCTTAAAATTTAATCGTCAGATACTTGGCTTTGATAGACCATAGCTCGTTAACTGTCGATTCTGATGAATGTCATACGAGGGGTTGAAAGAATTATCCTGATAAAAACCTAAATTGCAGTTACTAACCCTGAAGAAATATGCAATCGAAAATGAAACGAAATGAATTCCTAAAATCCCTTGGATTAAAAGGAGCGTCTTTATTAGCCGTTTATTGTGGCGCATCCGCTTTAAGTTCTTGTGAGAATGAGTCCTTAACTCCAGCATCAGCCGTCGATTTCACGCTTGACCTATCTAACGCATCCTATTCTGCATTAAATACGGTAGGGAAATATGTCATATACAATCAAATCGTAGTGGCTCGGGTATCGTCAACAAGTTTTGCTGCTGTTACCCAAATATGCACGCACGAGGGAAAAGCGCAGGTAATTTACAATGGAAGTAAATTCTATTGCACAGCGCATGGAGCCACATTTAGCACATCTGGGACGGCTGAATCTGTGACAAGCAAAGCGTTAAAAACCTACCAAACCGCTCTAACGGGCACAACACTCCGGGTATATGCGTAATATATGGATAGCATGTGTACTTATTTTGGGATCGATCCAGCTACATGCACAGGATGACCTCATGGCCATGTTGGAAAAAGAGGATGCCAAACAAACGAATTACACCTTGGCGACTTTCAAGGCTTCTCGACTGATCAATGGTCAAACCGTGGAGACGATTGCGAAACAACACCTCAATTTCTGGATTTCACATCGTTTTGGGGCGATTAATTCGGGCTTTATTGATAATTTTTTAGGCTTGGATGAGGCACGAATTCGATTAGGATTAGAATATGCTATCACGGATCGCTTGCTTGTAGGGGCTGGCCGCTCAACCATCGAAAAAACGTATGATAGCTATGTCAAATACAAAATGATTCGTCAATCCAATAAGATGCCCGTCACGGTGACGGCTTATGGTAGCATTGCTAGCAATACGATGAAAACGGGTTATACGATGGAGTCGGGAACGGTGATGCGATTCAACAATAATTTACAAAGGCAGACATTTATGGGCCAAGTATTAATTGCCCGTAAGTTTTCGGATAAATTATCCTTGCAGGTGATGCCTACGCTCTTCCATAACAACCTGGCTGAAAATGTCTACATGGAAAATACGCAGGCCGCGATGGGATTTGGAGGACGCTATAAATTGAGCAATCGACTCAGTGTTTCTGCGGAATATTATTATAATTTAATCGATAAAGAGGAATACGAAGAAGCCGCCGGTCAGAAATACCCATACCATAATTCGCTGGCGATTGGATTCGACATAGAAACGGGTGGGCACGTGTTCCAACTTCATGTGACGAATTCACGCGGGATGATTGAAAAACATTTTATCGGCCAAACGATTGGTACCTGGCAAAATGGGGATCTTTTTTATGGCTTCAACATGGCGAGAACCTTTAGTTTCGAGCCCAAAATCAAAAAATAATGCGTTATCTATTCATTTTAGCACTTTGCCTGATATGCTTATCGGCAAACGCGCAATTATTTGTCACCCAAACAGGGGAAATCTCCTTCTTTTCAAAAACTCCGATGGAGGATATTGATGCGGTCAACAAACAAGTGGGCAGTATCATCAATTCCGCAAATAATGAAGTTGCGGTACAAATGCGTGTAACCAATTTTGTATTCCCTAACAAATTGATGCAAGAGCATTTTAACGAGAACTATTTGGAGACAGATAAATTTCCGTCGGCGACCTTTAAAGGAAAAATCAAAGAAAGTATTGACCTCAAAATCCCGGGAACCTATGCGGTAACTGCAGCGGGTACAGCGACCATTCATGGAATTTCCAGACCCGTTGAATTAAAAGGAAGCATTATTTCGAACGGCAAGACCTTGCAACTAAGCTGCACCTTTGATATACGTTTAGATGAATATAAGATTGATATCCCTAAAATAGTCTTTGCCAAAATTGCGGAAGTTGTGAAGGTAAAAGGCTCCTTTCAGTACAACCTACGCTAGATGAAAAGATTATTAATTATTGGTATTTGTTTATCTTTTTGGGCCTGTTTGGAAGACAAGAACATCGCGATCGTCCCACAAGAAAATAAGGTCGATTCTGTTGTCACTGAGGTACCTAGTACGAATAGCACCTGCGATACGATGGTGATATCCTTTGACAAATCGGTTTGGCCTATATTGAATACAAATTGCGTATCGTGTCACAATCCAAATAACCCTTCGGCCGGCGTGGATCTTTCTACTTATGCAAATATCCAAACCTATGTGAAAAATGGAAAGTTATATGGTTCCATTACGCACGCTAATGGCTATAAACCGATGCCATCTGCAACAACAAAACTTAGTAGTTGTGACATCACCATCATCCAAAAATGGATACGTGGCGCTTCTCCCAGCGGGAATATTTTGATCGACCTAAACCCCATAAATCCCATCAATCCTGTGGTAGATATACCGCAAATCAAACCACCCATTGTAGTCAATTGCAGTCCAGACTCGGTGTATTTCAAGCAAAAGATTTTACCCTTGTTGGTCTCCAATTGCGCGATGAGTGGATGCCACGATGCAATTTCGAAGAAAGATGGGGTTATTCTGACGGATTATGCCAACATCATACGTGAAGTCAAAATCACGAATCCTGCGGGAAGTGATTTATATAAATCCTTGATTGCGACGGGCGAAGACCGGATGCCGCCGGCGGGTCCGCTGTCAACGGAAAACATTAACAATGTGTTGACCTGGATCAAACAAGGGGCAAAAAACAATTCTTGTGATGTATCTGCGAGTAATTGCGTGACAACAAACGTAAGTTTTAAAACTGTTGTTCAACCGATATTAATAAACTATTGTACAGGTTGCCACAGTGGCGCTAGACCATCTGGGAATATCGATTTAACGACACATGCAAATGTGCAAAAATATGCTGCAAATGGTCAGTTATATGGCTCAATCGCGCACCAAACGGGCTACATACCCATGCCTTCCGCAACAACAAAATTAACTACTTGCGAAATTGATCAAGTAAAATCCTGGATTACCGTAGGGTCTTTAAATAACTAACGCATGCAAACATTAATACATGATTCATCTGTTGAATGGACCGAACTAGGTGCAGGGATTCGTCGCAAAGTGATGGCCTTTGATGATCAAATGATGCTTGTTAAAGTAGCTTTTGAGCCAGGCGCCGTAGGAACCTTGCACCAACATCCACATACGCAGGCGTCCTATGTCTCCAAAGGAGTATTCGATATAACGATAGATGGGAAAACCCAGCGATTGTCAGCAGGAGACGTCTATTTTGTACCTAGTGGAGAAGTACATGGGGCAGTTTGTATCGAAAAAGGGGAATTAATCGATGTTTTTACGCCTATGCGGGAAGATTTCGTGTAATAGGTCGGCAGGGTGTCCACCCAAAAACTGATTTTATCTTTATATTCATTGACTTAAACTTCGCTTTTCGCGATTTATCAAGAAATTGATATACGATTTCATATAGTTAGCCGTTGACTAACGCTGCCGGGGTCTGAAGACCCCGGCAGCGTTTACCCCAGCTATACGTCAATCGAATCGTAAACAATCACTTTCTTCCATAAATGGGAATTATTTTTCACAAATTCCAGATGGATTGGATGATCTTGATACACTTTTTGGCCGGCTTCGTCATCGAAAAACATCAACTCAGAAACGTCCCAAGACGTATCTACGACATCTCGTTTTTCGGTCGAGGCAAGCGTACCAATGTGAATTTGCTTAATGGTCGGAATCCCTTTCAAGGTTTTCAAACCGGCGATTAATTGTTTTTTATCCGCTTCTGAATTTGGATTGTTTAACCAAAAAAATACGTGGTGTAATAAAGGTTTATTTGTTGGAGCATTTCCTGCGGAGGCAGCAATCAAAGGAGTCGCTGCTAAGAATTTTCTTCTGTTCATCTTGAATAGGTTTGAATGTAAATATCAAGATTTTTATATGGACTTAAAACAGAAAATCAAGATTTTAATGCAACATTCAGGACAATACCGATTCAACATGTGACGTTTTAATCCATATTTGTAATATGAAAATGAGGCAGCTTTGGCTTTTTCGGATTTGTCTATGCTTGACGCTCTTTGTAGCGGCCAATCGGATATTCGCATTTTCAGATACAAATACCAAAGCTAAATATACCCTTCAAGCCCAGACAGCAGAAGATCAGGAAGAGGATGATGTGCTTCTACCCGCTACGGTGCCTAGCTGGAATTTCTCAACAATCGAATTTAAAGTCTTTGTTGGCGATGCAATCCGCACTCAACAAAACTCCCGTGTTCTAATACCTCTTTTCATTCGATTCCGAAATCTACGCCTGTAGAATCACCTGCTTATATTTCCCATTATTTATTCATCAGGCTTCCCTTTGGACAGCCTCCTAATCACCCATATATGAAAAATTTATGTCTATTGCTCGTAAGCTTTATATGCATACAGCAATCCTTTGCGCAAGATAACGAAGCGCTAAAATTCAAATTAAACGAGTCGGGAAGTCATTACTTCCAAGCCACCTTATTGAACCAAGTTTGGGTTCGGGCAAATGAAAGCAATCCCGGCACAACCGTAGAAGGCGATCCCGCATCAAGCACCTTCGATATCGGTTTACGCAGAACGCGTATGCAATTATTCGGTCAAATAACGGATCGAACCTTCTTATATTTTCAGTTTGGCCAAAACAACTTCAATGCCCAATACAACAGCACGGGGAATCGCAAAATTGCTCCATTCTTTCATGATGCATTGGGCGAATATCGGATTTCAAGCAAAAACCAATTGAAAGTAGGTGGTGGATTAAGCATCATTTCGGGTTTATCGCGCTTTTCCCAACCGAGCATTGGAACTATTACGAGCATGGATGTCCCTGTTTTTGCGCAGACAACCGTGGATCAGATTGATCAATTTTCACGTAAACTGAGCATCTATGCCCGTGGGCAAATAGGCAAATGGGATTATCGCTATATTTTGAGTGATCCATTCCCGATTAGCTCAAATGGTCAGACACCTCCAGCCTTGAGTTCCGTTGCGAATTTTAGTACGAAGGGGCACGCGGTCCAACAGCAAGCTTATTTAATTTATCAGTTTTTTGATCATGAAAACCACACGACACCCTATATGACGGGATCGTATTTGGGAACAAAAAAGATCGTAAACATCGCAGCAGGAGCTATTTACCAAGCGAATGCCCTTTGGAATAAATCGGCCACGGGTGATACGACTTACCATGCGATGATGCACTGGGCGGTGGAGAGTTTTGTAGATATGCCTTTAGCGAATAAAGGAGCCATCAATGCGTATGTTGGCTATTTCAACACGAATTATGGCACAAATTATTTGCGCTATAATGGGGTGATGAACCCGGCAAATGGAAGTACGTTGACCGCTTCAAATTCGATGACAGGTCAGGGACCTACGTATGGAAATTCGTATCCGATGTTTGGAACAGGACATGTCATTTACAGTCAGGTGGGCTACCTTTTGCCGTCCAAGCGCTGGATGCCTTATGCCACGGCAACACTGGCCCAATATGACCGCATACAAGGTTTGTCAACGAATACGTATAATCTGGGACTGAATTATTACATCCAAGGAAACAAATCCAAATTGAGTTTGGACTTTCAAAACAGACCTAGCTACCAGGTACAAGGCGATGTGATAAAAGCCGGTGATCGTTTAAACACATTAACGCTTCAATTTCAATTATTTATCTAAAAATTGATAGCTTTGGGCATGCAAGCCTTTTCGACAACTACCCTGCTGGCCATATTCTTACTTTCAACAGCCGCCATTTGGTGGATGGGTGTACGAATTACCAAATTGGTCGATTTCGTGACGATACGTTTTGATCTTGGGGAGGCATTTGGCGGCATGGTTTTTTTGTCGATTATCACCAATCTGCCTGAAATTGCGATTACGTTGATGGCCGCGGCCCACCGTAATTACGATATCGCAGTCAGTAATATTTTAGGCGGAATAGCCATCCAAACGGTTGTACTAGTCTTAATCGATGTTTTTGGGGTGGGTCATACCGCCCCATTAACATGGAAAGGGCATGCAAGGGTCTTAATCTTGGAAGGGTTGGCCGTGATTTTCATCTTGACCTTTGTCTTGATGGGAAATCAATTTCCAGAAAGCTTTAAATATTTTCGTAGCAGCCCCATTGAATGGATCATTTTTGGGATTTGGCTTGGTTCCATTTATTTCATTTCTCGAATAGGTAAAGCTGATGCTGCACGCGAAAGACTAACTGAAGAATTGCACCATTCCCGTCATCCAACGAAACGCTTCAAAGGAAGTAGCACCAAAGCATTCATTGAATTAGGCACAGGCGCATTACTTATTCTATTTTCGGGTTGGCTTTTAGAAGCCTCAGGCGAAATTGTGGCATCCCGCTTTCATATTAATGGAGTCATTTTTGGCGGTACCATTTTGGCCTTATGTACAGCTTTACCGGAAATATCTACAGGTATTGCATCTGCCAAAATCCGCGACTACAACATGGCCGTGAGTGATATTTTTGGTGGCAATGCCTTTTTACCTATTCTGTTTTTGTTTGCTTCGTTGATCGGCGGTGACGCTATTTTGCCAAACTTAAAACCGACAGATTTATATTTAACGACCTTAGGAATCATTTTGACCGGCATTTATATGGCAGGCATGCTGATTCCATCTCAACGCCAAATCCTCCGAATGGGCATCGATTCATTTATTGTTTTATGGGTTTATTTGCTCGGGATAGCAGGTTTAATTTTAATCATGTAGCATGCAATACAAAGAAGTACACGAATCTGAGACCACTTATACCGAATTAATGATTCCATCTTATGCCAATTTTGGCGGTAAGGTGCACGGGGGAATCATCTTGTCCTTATTAGACAAAGTAGCCTACATTTGTGCCTCCAAACATAGCCATCAGTATTGTGTAACCGTTTCCGTAGAAGGCGTTGAATTCAAAAGTCCGGTGGAGGTTGGTGATTTGGTCGAGATCAAAGCATCTGTTAATTATGTCGGTCGGACGACCATGATCGTAGGCATGCGTGTGGAATCATTTAACCCGCGGGATGGCATCGTGCGCCACACGAATTCCTGTTATTTTACGATGGCTGCCAAAGATGAGCATGGTAATCTCACGGAAGTTCCAGGGCTTAAATTAACGACGGAGACCCAGGTCAGACGTTTCTGTGAGGGGAAAATTATTCGGAAATTATCCCAAGAAAAACGAGAGATTTTGAAGTCGGATTTGGAATTAGCCGAGATGAAAATCCAATGTGCGGAGGAGCGCTGCTCCATCGATTTATAGTTTTCAGTAAATTTCAAGGTTCATCGTCTTTCCTAGGTACAAACCTATAAAAAGCTATGAATCAAGCACATGAATCTTCCCGCAGAACCTTTCTAAAGAACGCGGCATTATTAACTTCCGCGGCGGCATTTCCCGCGTTTATCTCGAAAAATTCGGGTGATAAAGTCAATTTAGCCTGTATCGGAATAGGAAACCAAGGGGGATTGGATGTCATGTCTTTGTATAGCACAGGACTTTGTAACATCGTCGCGCTTTGCGATGTGGACATGGGCGCTCCACAGACCTTGAAGGTTTTGGAAAAATTCCCAGATGTTCCGCGTTTTCAGGATTTCCGACAACTATTCGACAAGATGGGCAATCAATTCGAGGCTGTCTCGATTGGTGTACCGGATCATTCCCATTTTCCAATCACGATGATGGCTTTGGGAATGGGCAAACACGTGTTTGTGGAGAAACCGATGGCGCGTACCTTTCATGAAGTGGAATTAATGATGGCTGCGGCTCGTAAGCATCCGAATTTGGTTACCCAAATGGGAAATCAAGGACATTCGGAGGCCAATTACTTCCAGTTCAAAGCATGGAAAGAAGCGGGCATCATCAAGGATGTGACTGCGATGACGGCACACATGAACTCCCCTCGCAGATGGGCGCGGGTGCTCGTAGGTGCCCATTCTGTGGCGTGTTCGATGGAATTGCTGTCAATGAGTTGTCTCACGTGACCGCCCGCGGTCAATTTATGAAAAATTCCCCGTTGCTCATCAATGTCGTGATACTGAAGGTCCACTGCCTGTGCCTGCATGGAGTCAAGCGCTAGATCGTGACGGGCGCAGTACCTGTCGAGTAATTGATACTTAATGACCCAATCAATGCGATCGTCAAGAACCATTGGATCGTTCTCCAGGGCTTCCATGACCTCTACCCATTCGCGAAGTGCCGCAGTTTCTAGTTCATCGAATCCATGGGTGGCTTCGAAGGAGAGTGCTTCGTTGAGGAAGTAACGCTGAATATCCAGAGCTGACATTTCTTTGCCGTTCTTTAAACGAACGGGACGACGACAAGTGATGTCGCTGGAGATTTCTCGAATGGCTCGTATTGGATTCTCCAATGTGAGATCTTTAAATCTTTCAGGTTCCTCTTCCAGCATTCGCAAGACGCATGCAGCTGTTCCAACTTTGAGAAATGTTGCAAATTCGGACATGTTTGAGTCGCCAACAATCACATGAAGTCGGCGGTACTCT
>CALLKB010000256.1 GCA_938008575.1 uncultured Cytophagaceae bacterium
ATACCAATTAGAACGTGGGGGTAACTGGTCAAAAGGTAAAGGATGCGATACTTTTGCACCTTTAGGGCCTGTATTGGTCACAAAAGATGAAATTGCCGATGTGCATAATCTTTCCATGTGGTTAGATGTTAACGGAAAACGCTTTCAAACATCGAATACCGACCAGTTGATTTTCAACGTCCCTCAAGTCGTATCCTATATTTCTCAGTTCATGACTTTATTACCGGGTGATGTAATATCAACAGGTACGCCACATGGCGTGGGATTAGGATTTAAACCTCCCATTTACTTGAAAGCAGGTGATGTGGTATCTTTAGGAATGGATGGTTTAGGTGAACAAAAACAAACAGCAGTTGCCTATTCATAATGATTGATTCGCACCAACACTTTTGGAATTTTGATGCGGAACGCGATACTTGGATAACTGCCGAGATGGCAGTGATTCAAAACGATTTCTATCCCGATGAAACGCTATTTAAATCCAAAGGAATTGAAAGTTGTATTGCAGTTCAAGCTTCATCATCCGAAGAAGAAACTTTGTTTCTATTAGCCTTAGCTGAACAATCCGACTTCATTCAAGGCGTGGTGGGCTGGGTAGATCTCCAACAAGCGAACATAGAAGATCGTTTGAGTTACTTTTCGCAATTCGAAACAATAAAGGGCTTTAGGCATATTGTTCAGGGGGAAAAAGACCCAGAATTTCTACAAGGTGCAGCATTTAAGCGTGGAGTACGTGCATTAAATGCCTTTGATTATACCTATGACTTACTGATTTTACCGCATCAATTAGCTGCTGGGATAACTTTTTGCCAAGCATTAGAACAAAAAATCGTCTTGGACCATTTAGCAAAACCACCGATTAAATCGGGAAGCATTCAACAATGGAAGCAAGATATTCAGGCTTTCAAAGAGTTGGAACATGTTTCAGCGAAAATATCGGGCTTAATTACGGAGGCCGACTGGAATTCATGGAAGCCATCGCAAATTAATGAAGTAATTGATGTGGCTTTAGAGGTATTTGGAACAGACCGACTGCTATTTGGAACTGATTATCCCGTGGTAAAAGTAGCGGGCGAATTAGACGATTGGATTGCAGTTTATCAATCAAGCGTTGCTGCATTAAGCGAAAATGAACGAGCAAAAATCAACGAACATAATTGTAAAAACTTCTACGCATTAGACTAATATGAATTTAGGACTCAAAGAAAAGGTCATTATTGTAACAGGAGGTGCCAAAGGCATCGGTGCTGGAATCAGTCAAGCACTTGGGTTAGAATCAGCCATGGTAGCGATAGTTGGTCGGAACGCCGCTGATAATCAAGCCTGCATCGATATCATTCAAGCAACGGGCGGACAAGCTTTTTCATTTGTTGCGGAACTGACCCAACCGGATGAATGTACACGCGTGGTTACTGAAATCGTAAATATGTTTGGCCGAATCGACGGATTAATCAATAATGCAGGGGTAAATGATGGGGTAGGTCTTGCCAATGGAAACTATGAAAAGTTTATGCAGTCCTTACATGCAAATTTAGTTCACTACTATTTAATGGCTCAAGCATGTTTACCGCATTTGATTAAAACCAAAGGAGCGATTGTCAACATCGGTTCCAAAACAGCTGAAACAGGGCAAGGTGGAACTTCTGCTTATGCAGCGGCAAACGGCGGTCGGAATGCGCTTACACGTGAATGGGCCGTGGAATTATTGCCCCACAACATTCGAGTTAATGCTGTTATTGTAGCAGAGTGCTACACGCCACTTTATGAGAAATGGATTCAAACACTTGAAAATCCTGCATCAAAACTAAAAGAAATTGAGGCAAAAATTCCTTTGGGAAATCGCATGACTACGGCTGACGAAATAGGAGCGATGGTTGCCTTTTTATTATCACCCAAATCAAGTCATACAACTGGCCAACTCATCCACGTAGATGGCGGTTATGTTCATTTAGACCGAGCATTATGATCAACTTCACCAACATTGAAAGTCCAGGATTAATGGTAAATCCTGAGATTGTCAAGAAAAACATTCAATGGGTTCTTAATCAAGTAGATAAGAATCCTTCAAGATTAAGACCTCATATTAAAACGCATAAAACGCGCGAGGTAAATCAATTACTTTTGGCAGCTGGAATAACCAAATTTAAAGCTGCTACCATTGCAGAATGTGAATTACTTGCCTTAGATGAAGCACCTGATGTGCTTTTGTCCATGCAACCCACAGGAACCACATTGCTTCGTTTTATTGAACTACTGAATAAATACCCCAAAACATCCTTTGCTTGTTTACTCGATGATGCCCAAGCGGCACATTCATTGAATGCTGTTTCAAACAATCAGCGTGTATTTGTCGACTTGAACATGGGGATGAATCGCACGGGAATTAAATCGGAAGATTCTTTACCCTTGATTGAACTCATCGAGGAATTACCGAATTTGATATTGTCTGGTTTGCATGCTTACGATGGACATATTCGTGACGTGCAAATCGAGGAACGTCAGCAACATGTCGAGCAAGATTTTCAATCATTTTATGCACTATTGCCTCAAGTCCGTAAGGATTTAGAACTAGTGGTAGGAGGAACGCCAAGTTTCTTAGTGCATCATTCCAATCCTAATTATGTCTGCAGTCCTGGAACCTTTGTGTTCTTTGATACGGGATATGCCAAATTATATCCTTCAAATAGCCTTGAATTAGCCGTTCAGGTGATTGGACGTGTTATTTCAATCCCAACAGGCCATACAATCTCAATAGATGTTGGCCATAAATCCGTAGCCCCCGAAAACAGCATCGATAATCGTTTACAATTTATCGATCACCCGGAATGGAAGCTGTTGAGCCAAAGCGAAGAACATGGCATTGTGGAAGTAGGCGATAGTTCTACATTAAGCATTGGCGACGTCGTTCGAATGTATCCCTACCATATTTGTCCTACAGTTGCATTACATCAGTATTTACAAGTGGGAGATGGAAGCGTTTGGAAAGTAGTAGCACGTGACCGAAAAATAACAATATAAGATGTTTATTGTAGATGCCCATTTAGATTTAAGCATGAATGCGCTAGAGTGGAATCGTGATTTACGAGATTCTATTCAACAAATAAATGCGCGTGAACAACATTTGACTGACAAGCCTGATAGAGGCCTAGCGACTGTTTCATTAGACGAACTAAGAAAAGGAAACATCGGATTAGTTGTGGCGACCCAGATAGCGCGGTATGTATCCAAAGGCAATTCACTACCTGGTTGGCATTCTCCAGAACAAGCCTGGGCCCAAACTCAAGGCCAATTAGCTTATTACAAAGCATTGGAAAAAAGTGGAGATTTACGTCCCATTCGGAATCTTCCTGAATTGTATGAACATTTAGCCATTTGGCCTACGGACCAACAAACCATCGGTTATATCCTAAGTCTAGAAGGGGCAGATTCCATTGTATCACTCGAATATTTAGAAATGGCGCATGAATCAGGTCTACGCGCTTTGGGACCCGCTCATTATGGACCGGGACGATATGCACAAGGAACGAATGCGACGGGTGGATTGGGACCAATGGGGCGCGGTTTATTGCGTAAAATGGAAGAATTGAATATCATTTTAGATGCTACGCATCTCTGCGATGATAGCTTTGAAGAAGCCATGGAGCATTTCAATGGACACGTATGGGCGAGTCATCATAACTGCAGAGCCCTCGTAGATCACAATCGGCAATTCACCGACGAACAATTTAAGTTACTCATTTCACGTGGGGCTGTTATTGGTTTACCGATGGATGCCTGGATGATGGTTCCCAACTGGGAACGGGGAAAATCAACACCACAATCCATGGGAGTGACCTTGAATACAATGATCGATCATTTGACCCATATTTGTGAATTAGCGGGAAATACGGATCATGTTGGATTAGGTACCGATTTAGACGGAGGATTTGGAAAGGAACAATGTCCGTCGGATATTGAGACCATTGCCGACTTACAAAAAATTCCCGATTTATTGCTTAAACGCGGATTTAGTTCAGATGATATCAAAAAAATCTGCCACCAAAACTGGTTGAATTTCTTAGAAAAAACCTGGGCCTAGTGCCTAGGAGCAGGACTAACAGAAGTCCATCCACCATCCACAACAAGTGTTTGGCCAGTAATGTGTTTGGCTTGATCTGATAAAAAGAATAGGGTAGAAGCAGCAATATCGGAAACATCAGCCGCCTTACCTAAAGGCGTAATTTCAGCCCAATCGGATTGATATTCTTCGTTTTGCAAGGTCCGTTCTGTAATCGTCGCACCCGGTGAAATCGCATTAATCCGAATCTGAAAAGGTGACAAATCAATTACTAAATTCTGAACCAATTGATTCAACGCAGCTTTTGTCATACCATATGCGGCTAAATCGGGATGCGCCTGATGGCCCGTAACCGAGGACATCACAACAATTGATCCGGGCAATTGATGCTCTTTTAAATAACGAGCCACTAATTGAATCAAAAAGAAAGTACCCGAAATATTCACATGTAAAATCTGGTCCATCGATTCTTTGGAATAGCTCCAAAAATCGCCAAAAGTCGTAATTCCAGCATTGCAAACGACACCCGCTAATTCACCTGGGCTTGAATCCAAAACCTTCAATAATTCAATACGGAAAATATCAGCTGCTGCATCCGCATGGATACCGATAAACTGTCGCAATCCATGTTTATTTAATTCTTTAGAAGCTTGTTCAAATACGACTGAATCAATCTCATTCCATATCACAAAATGCCCTTGGCCCAACAATTGTTTGACCAATTCAAAACCAATTCCTTGGCCAGCACCTGTGACAATATACTTTTTCATTAGTGCGAATCTCGAGTTACAACAGAACCTGAACCACCTTTCAAGAAATCAAAATCAGCACCCTGATCTGCTTGTTCCACATGATCAATAAATAAACCTACATAACCACGTGGCATAGAAGGAGGAACAAACGGATGTGCTAATTTACGAGTAGCTAATTCCGCTTCGCTAACTTCCCAATTGATCGAACGACTTTCCACATCCAAAGCAATGTAATCACCATTCTGAACCCAATTCAAGGGGCCTCCTGCGGCTGATTCAGGTGAAATATGCAAAATAACTGTACCAAAACCTGTTCCACTCATCCGTCCGTCCGAAATACGAACCATGTCCTTCACACCATTTTCAAGGAGTTTCTTCGGTATTCCCATGTTTCCAACTTCCGCCATACCGGGATAACCTTTGGGGCCAACATTTTTTAAAACCATCACAGAAGTTTCATCTATTTCCAATTCTGGCGAATCAATGCGTGCATGGTAATCTTCAATATTTTCAAACACAACAGCTTTACCACGGTGCTTAAATAACTCCGGCGAAGCAGCCGAAGGCTTTAACACAGCACCCTGAGGGGCCAAATTTCCACGAACAACAGCAATTCCAGAATCCGGTTTGAAAGGTTCATCGAAACTTGAAATGATGCTCGGATCATAAATAGGTGTATCTGCAATATTTTCACCCACCGTTTTACCATTTACGGTAATACTCGACGTATGCAAATGCTCTTTCATTTGATTCATCAATGCTGGCAAACCTCCTGCATAATATAAATCCTCCATGAAATGAGCCCCAGAAGGCTGAATATTCGCTAATAAAGGAATATTCAAAGAGAACTTATCAAAATCATCTAAATGCAAATCAACACCAATCCGACCCGCAATCGCTAATAAGTGAATAACAAAATTGGTCGAACCTCCCGTGGCTGCATTCACACGAATCGCATTCTCAAAGGCTTGTCGGGTCAATACTTTAGACATTTTCAAATCCTCATTGACCATCTCGACAATACGTCGACCGGAATGTTGGGCCAAAACCTTTCTCCGAACATCTGCCGCTGGAATGGCTGCATTTTGAGGTAAACTCAAACCCAAAGCTTCTACCATGGTGGCCATCGTGGATGCAGTTCCCATCACGGCACAATGTCCAGGCGTACGCGCCATACAAGCTTCCGCCTCTATAAATTCCTTTTGAGATAGTTCCCCTAATTTATACGCTTCAGCAAAACGCCAAACATCCGAAGTCCCAATTTCTTTTCCTTTGAACTTTCCTTTCATCATGGGCCCTCCCGATATAACCAATGTTGGTAAATCCACACTGCAGGCGCCCATAACAAGGGAAGGTGTCGTTTTATCACAACCACACATCAATACCACACCATCAATTGGATTGGCACGAATGGATTCTTCAACATCCATACTTGCCAAATTTCGATATAACATCGCTGTGGGTTTAATCAAAGTTTCACCCAAGGACATCACAGGAAATTCTACCGGGAAACCACCGGCTTCAATAATTCCCTTTTTAACAAACTCAGCTAATTCACGAAAATGCGCATTACATGGGGTTAATTCTGACCACGTATTACAAATCCCAATGACAGGTTTTCCCTGAAAATAATCATCAGGAATACCCTGATTTTTCATCCAAGCACGGTAAATAAAGCCATCCTTGCCAGTTTTTCCAAACCATTGTTGGGAGCGTAAATTCGGTTTCATTGTTATTCTAGGTCTATTGTTTTCTTTAACACAAAACTTTGGTCTTTACCATATTGATAAAAACACACGCGCTTTCCACTTTCCACATCGGCATAGGGATCATGCGCAAAATTAAATTGTCGGGCGATCGTCGTTTTCTCCAAATACAAAGAATCTCCACCCACATATCCGAAGGCCTGACTTCCTTTCAAGGTAGGAAAATTTATTCGTTTGCCATGTCCCGACTTGAATTCTAAAGCAAAAATTTCTACTTGTTTACTTGGCTTATGGCCTAAAACCCAACATTCTGGCATATCATCACCATTCATATCGGCAAGCAATAATTGATCTACTTCAATTTTATTCAACTTATACTTATTTACTAATTGATTGCTTTTCGAAAACAAAAGCACGTGATTTTCAACATGTGCCTCATAATCTTCCAACAAAGCATTTATGGCTGTTGGTTGTTGAATTTGCAGGGTATCAACTTCCGAATGCGAAGCTAATGAGTCGGCAGAAGAAGAAAAATGTAATTGATCATCCAAACTAACAAGAACAGATTCATCCTCCGAATGTTGAACAAAATAGAAGAGCCCAACCATTGAAGTCAATAAAACGATAAAAAGAATGAACTTAACGAGCCGCATGAACAACGTTTTCAATGATTTCAATGGCTTTAAGCAATTGCGATTTAGGACAGGCGAAATTCAATCTAACAAAATCACCGCCCATAAATTGATCACCACGCAAAACATGTAATCCTGCTTCAAACAAGCGTTTCTG
This sequence comes from uncultured Cytophagaceae bacterium, assembly GCA_938008575.1. Classification (GTDB taxonomy): domain Bacteria; phylum Bacteroidota; class Bacteroidia; order Cytophagales; family Spirosomataceae; genus Aquirufa; species Aquirufa echingensis. Next base: position 7,305 of record CALLKB010000256.1, read on the forward strand.
CAAATCACCATACAATTTAGAATCAAATCCAATCCACGCTAAATAAGTAGCTTCTAATGGAAGCATCTTTATTCCTGGCAATTGATTCATCCGAGACAATAATAAGTCATGATTAGACCGTAAATAGGGTAGAAGCGTATCAATCCAATCCGAAGGCATGGCATAGGTTGCAAGCATTACTTCAATGCTATGTCTTGAAAGCATTGGAAAAAACCCAAAAGTCTTCTTTTGAAATGCCAAACGAATGGCAGGATCTGGGATAATAGCTACAGCTCCACCCAAACCCGCTGTATTGTACGCTTTCGAAGTAGCAAAAAAGGAAATTTCGCTTTGAATACAAGTATGCTGTACAGACGAATCTATTTTCAAGTCGGCATGAATTTCATCCGATATGATCTTACAGTCATATTTTTGACATAAATCTTTAATTCGCTTTATCTCCGCTTTTGAAAAAACAGTCCCACCCGGATTATGCGGATTGCAAAACAAAAACACTTTGGGGCCTTTTTTCAAAGCCTCTTCTAAAGCAATAAAATCATACGTCCACCGACCGGCTTCCTCAATCATCGGAAAAGTAAATAGAGGATGACCTAACCAGCCCGCAACCAAATGAAAAGGATGATAAACGGGAACAGCTGTTAGAATACCATCTTGAGGAGAAGAAAATGCAGCACAAGCCGCAGTTATCCCAGGAACGATACCCGGAATCCAAACTTGCCATTCCAACTTTGTTTCCCAAGCATAATCTCTGGCAATCTTCTTTTGAGCTGCAATTTGTAGTGATTCAGGCACGATGGAATAACCTAAAATCTTGTGTTCGCTGATTTTATCAATCGCAGCTATAATTTCATCTGCGACTGGAAACTCCATATCAGCTACCGGCATAGGTAGGATATCCCGATCTCCGTAGCTTACATTGTCCCACTTAAAACTGAAGGTATTTTTTCGGTCGATGACCTGATCAAAGTCGTATTTTTTCATTCATTAAAAATAGGCCTAAAAACACAAATTCCAATGAATTTTGGGTGTGATTTCAAGTATTCTCCTAAATTCTGTGAACTTAACACGACCTGTTTCTTGTCTTGCGAGGCATGTAATAAATGAATAGAATTTCCTTCACGAACTAACATACCCGTATGCAAGAAGTCTAAATGTGGATTTTTCGTAACAAATGCGACCAAATCACCTGATTGAATGCGTGGTAATAAATGAGCTATATTGCCAACAGCTGTAAATTGAAAAGGACGTTTAGCTAATATTTTTTCACGATATTCAAGCAGTTCTATATTTATTGCAGGGAGCTTTTTCGAACGTAGATATGACGAAAGAAATGTAAAGTCCTTGGGCAAAACACTTACATGGGATTCGTCCAGAATTTGAGGATAATCTAAGGCTATCATGGCATCCGAAAAATAATGAAAGCGGTTTTCGTATTGTACAGAATCTCCCGCATAACGAACATGTTTCAGTGCTTTTGAATATAGCGAGTCAACACCTTTGGCGTTTCGAATGGCTAAACAATTTTCCAAAAAAGTCACACAATCAAAAGATTCTTTCGATGTATTCAATTGTTCCGGATTACCTACGGAAAGCGTATTCGCACGATACGGCTTGCCTAGAAAACGCTTACCTATATCGACTAATGAAGGTGATGTTTGTTGGCCCAATGCGCCCCAAAAACTAAACAACAAGCCAATAAGAACTACTTTTCTTTGATCCATAATACGCTGACAGCACCCATCAAGAAAAACACCCCAGCCATGACAATGGCGTAAATAGCCTCACCACCGTATAAATACTTCACAATCGAACCACCAATGATCCCATTAACAATTTGAGGAATCGTAATGAAGAAATTGAAAATCCCCATATAAACACCCATTTTAGCCAAAGGGATTGAACCCGCTAAAATAGCATAAGGCATCGCTAGAATACTGGCCCAAGCCATGCCTACACCCACCATGCTAAAAATCAGCATCGTAGGATCTGAGATAAAATAAATTGAAATCAATCCTAAACCACCCGCCACAAGGGAAACTGCATGGGTCGCTTTATTACCAATTCTGCGTGCAATCTGCGGTAAAAAAGCTGCATAGATAGCAGAAACACCGCTATATACTCCGAATATGATACCGACCCAATTAGCTGCATCTTGAAAAGCTGTTGAACTGTGGTCATCCGAAGCTACTCCATACACATGGTGAGCAATTGCAGGTGTTGAAAAAACCCACATGGAAAATAAACCAAACCAAGAGAAAAATTGCACCAATCCTAATTGGCGCATCGTATTCGGCATTTCTTTGATATAACGGAAAACCGAAAACAAGGTATCTTCCTGACCTTCCTCTTGAAATCCCATGGATTCACGTTCAGATGGTGAATATTCCTTAGTCGTTAAAATAGTCCACAAAATCGCTAACATGAATACAGTACCACCCACATAAAAGGAATACACAACATTATCAGGAATTTGGCCAGGAGCTGCATCTTTCGCTATTCCAGCCCATTCTCCAAAAATGTAAGGCAACCATGAACCTACGACAGCACCTATACCAATTAAAAAAGTTTGAACCGAGAAACCCAAAGTACTTTGTTCATCAGGCAAATTATCCGCCACCAACGCACGGAAGGGTTCCATGGAAACATTAAATGAGGCATCCATCATCATCAAAATACCAGCACCAACAATCATAGGCGGCAGAAAACCAGCTAAAGCACCTGCATGTGGAAAAAAGAAAAGGGCAGAGGCCGCTAAAATAGCACCCGTTAAAAAGAAAGGCTTCCGACGACCTAAAAAATTCCAAGTGCGGTCAGAATAAAAACCAATGATGGGCTGAATGATCATACCAGTTAAAGGAGCAGCTAACCAGAACCATGACAATTGCTCGACATCCGCACCAAAACTCTGTAAGATTCTAGAGGCATTCCCATTTTGCAAGGCAAAACCAAATTGAATTCCTAAGAATCCAACACTCATGTTGATGATTTGGGTAATGGATAATTTAGGTTTTGTAAAGCTTTTCATGGTTTAGAGTTTAATGAATAATGCACTATTGGCTGGAATATAAATAGCATTTAATGAAACCTTAGCTGTTTCAGTACCATGCGGAGGTATATAGGCGTGTTCCAATTTGAAATTCACTTGCTTGACACCCATCATTTCTTTTGCCAATTCAGGAATAACAACATCAATGGAATGACCTTGCTTTGCATCAAAATTACAAATGATTAAAAGGCGTTCATTTGCTGTATAACGAAGGAACGAATAAACCTTTTTGTTTGGATAAGTTTCATTTTGCGCATATTGCAAATCAAAAAATGCGCCTTTACCAATGGCTTCAGATTTTTCAGCACGCTTAAACAAATCTTGATAAAAAGCATCAATTTCCTTTTCTTCAGTAGACAAAGCTCCTCCATCAAATTTACCCCCATTCATCCAGCGCTGATGCGTTTCCACTCGCCAAAAATCAAACATTGAGCTACGATCGTCGGCCTCGTTATAACCTTCAATCTCATTAGCCTTCTCCCCAAATTCCTGCCCCATATACAACATCGTAGGACCATCATGCAAACAAGTCGTAATGACCATGCCCGGAATCGTCGACCAAAAGTTATTCGAAGCAAAAGCTGGTGTATTCAAGCGATGTTCATCGTGGTTTTCCAAAAAACGTAACATGTGATTTGCAAAGTCGCCAGATTCTTGCTGCCAAACTCGTGTAATATCACTAACGTTTGCTTCAGGTTTTTGCTCCATCAGTCGGCGAACCGCATCATATAAACCTACTTTATCATATAAATAATCAAAGCCCCCTTTAAATATATAATCCCGGTATCTATCCGGTTGGTATATCTCAGCAATGAAAATAATCTTCGGATTTTGCTGTTTAATCTTTCCGATGGCATAGGTCCAAAATTCAACAGGAACCATTTCAGCCATATCACAACGAAAACCATCGACACCTAATGCTGTCCAATAGGCGAGTACCTCATGCATTTTCACCCACGTATTGGGAATGGGATCAAAATGAGTCTGATTTCCATGTTGGTAATCAATACCGTAATTCAATTTTACTGTTTCAAACCAATCATGAATCGAAGGCTGAGAAGAGAACACGTTATTTCCACTTACCTTGGCTGGAATTTCCGTGTATGGAATCGTTACGGGTACAGGGGGGTGCACACCTTCTGGTACGGAAAACTTCGTACCCGGTAAATAATAAAAATTGTTGTTAATATCGAAAGCTACATCTTGCTTATCATGTACGCCAAAATCAACGACACCTTTTGGTTTTTGATCGGAGGAGTATTGTCGGGCCAAATGATTCGGAACAAAGTCAATAATTAATTGAAGTCCATTTGCGTGAATACGCTTCAACATCGCTTTAAATTCATCCATTCGTTTGGCAGGATTCTCTGCCAAAAATGGATTCACATCGTAATAATCTTTAATCGCAAAAGGAGAACCCGCCCGACCTTTCACAACTGAGGGATGATCTAAAGGCGACCCGAAGGCTGTAAAATCCTCCATGGTTGCATGCTCAATTAATCCAGTTGCATATAAATGTGAAATTCCTTTATTCTTCAATGCCTTCAATGCAACATCAGAAACGTCCTTGAACTTAGTAACTCCGTTTTGTGTGTAGGAACCATTACGTACTAATTCGGTCTGTTTGTTTCCCCACAGGTGAAACATCATTTGGTACACGACAAATTTTTCTGAAGATTTTTTAGACGACATGGGTAATTGGGAATAGGAAGAAATCGTAACACTTAGTAGCGCTAAGACGAAAAACACAAAAGAGGATAATATGCGCATATATTAAAATAAACACCCTAGCACAGCAAAAAAGGCTTTCTTCGCATGTGTAAATGTAATAATTTTGATAATTCAATTTATACAGAAAAAGCTAAATTTAAAAACAAATGATGTACAAGGCATGCCTCTTTGATCTGGATGGAGTTCTCGTTGATACGGCTATTTACCACTTTCAAGCTTGGAAAAATCTCGGTAAACAATTCGGTTATGAATTGACAGAAGAACAAAACGAACAATTAAAAGGAGTATCGCGTGTAGAATCATTAAATAAAATATTGGATTGGGCGAACTACTCAGCAACGCAAGAGCAGAAATCTGGCTGGTTAATTGAGAAAAATGAAGATTATCTGCGGTTGATCTCCAACATGAATCCGAGTGAAATTCTACCCGGTGTATTGGATTTCTTACAACAAATTAAAGATTTAGGATATAAAATAGCTTTAGGGTCTGCAAGTAAAAATGCAGAAATCATCTTAGAAAAAACGGGGCTAATGCCATGGTTTGATTTAATTATTGATGGAAATAAAGTTTCCAAAAGCAAACCAGATCCTGAAGTATTCTTAAAAGGAGCAGAAGGTTTAGGCTTATCGCCTGAAACCTGTATTGTTTTTGAAGATGCGCAAGCAGGCGTAGAAGCCGCAAAAGCAGGCAAAATGAAAGCAATTGGAATAGGAGAGGCTGAGACCTTAGCATTAGCCGATAAAATTATCCCCAATTTCATAGGAGTTAAAGCAGCTGAATTATTACAATTTTAAGAAACAGCGTAGCACAGAAATTACAAAAAGAGACAAAATTCTATTTTTGTAATTGATTCAAATTATCACCTAATAGTCCCATGAAACAATACTTAAAATTAGATGAATGGAAAATCATCGAAGATCAATTCCATCCTGAATTTAACGAAATCACCGAATCCATCTTCTCCTTAGGAAATGGCCGAATGGGACAAAGAGGTTCATTTGAAGAAACTTATACAGGTAAAACTCTACAAGGAAACTACGTTGCAGGCGTTTATTATCCGGATAAAACTCGCGTAGGCTGGTGGAAAAATGGTTATCCAGAATATTTCGCTAAAGTATTGAATGCTGCCAATTGGAATGGTTTAGAAATCAAAATTGGCGATGAAATCGTTGATTTAAACCAAAGTACGATAAATGCATTTTACCGTGAATTGAATATGAAGGAGGGGTATATCCTTCGTACATGTTCTATTACCTTAAAATCTGGAAAGTCCATTGAAATCAAGTCAATCCGTTTAAATAGCATGGCGGATGATGAGTCAGGTGCTATTTCATTTAGCATCAAAGCCTTGAATTTTTCAGACACCGTTCAGGTTAAAGCTTTTGTGGATGGAGATATCAAAAACAAAGATTCCAACTACGATGAAAAATTCTGGGATGAAGTTCAAGTTGGTGCCCAAGAAAACACCTCTTACGTTTGGTCTAAAACAAAGAAAACAGGGTTTGAGGTAGTAACAGGCCAACAAGTTCAATTGCAGTTAAATGGAAATTTAATTCAAGCAAAGGCTCAAATAGGCACACGTGAAAAATACAGTGAATTAAACTACCAAGTACCTGTCAATGAAGGTGATACACTCACAATCTTCAAGTATGCAGTGAACTTAAGTTCAGAAAATCACCCAAGTGCTGAGTTATTGACAAGAGCTCAAAACTATTTAGCCAAAATAAGCCAAAAGGGATTTGATCAGATGTTAGCTGAGCAAGCTGCTGCATGGGCTGCCAAATGGGCAATTAATGACATTATTATTAAGGGGGATGTTTCGGCCCAACAAGGTATCCGGTTTAATATATTCCAATTGAATCAAACCTATACGGGTGCAGATGATCGCTTGAACATTGGTCCCAAAGGATTCACAGGTGAAAAATACGGCGGATCTACTTATTGGGATACGGAAGCATATTGTATTCCTTTTTACTTGTCAACTGCACCACAGGAGGTTTCTAAAAATCTATTGATTTACCGTTGGAAGCAACTTGATCGTGCCATTGAAAATGCAGGTAAACTTGGTTTCAACCAAGGAGCAGCCTTATATCCAATGGTTACGATGAACGGGGAAGAATGTCACAATGAGTGGGAAATCACTTTTGAAGAGATTCACCGGAATGGAGCCATCGCCTATGCGATTAAGGATTATGTAGATTATACAAATGACCGAAAACATTTAGTGGAATACGGTTGGGAAGTTTTAATTGGTATTTCTCGTTTCTGGGCACAGCGCGTCAACTGGTCGGAGAACCTACAAAAATACGTCATGCTAGGCGTAACAGGGCCTAACGAATACGAAAACAACGTCAATAACAATTTCTACACGAATTACTTTGCCGTTTGGTGTTTGAAATATACGCTTGAAGTATTAGCCGAAATTCAAGCTAATTATCCAGCAGAAGCCAAAGAAAAATTGGCGAAGACCAATTTTGTAACGAAAGAAATTGAACAATTTAATCACATCATTCAAAATATGTATTTCCCTCGCGATGAAAAACGTGGGATCTACTTACAGCAGGATGGATTTTTAGATAAAGTGATTGCCCCGGTGGATTCAATACCGGCAGGTCAAAGACCGATCAATCAAAATTGGTCTTGGGATCGCATTTTACGTTCTTGCTACATCAAGCAAGCCGATGTATTGCAAGGCATGTATTTCTTTGAAAATGATTTTACGAAAGAAGAAATTGAGCGTAACTATGATTTCTACGAGCCATTAACGGTTCACGAATCATCGTTGAGCCCATGTGTTCACAACATCTTAGCTGCCAAATTAGGTAAAGAAGATAAATCTTATGAGTTCTATACCCGTGCAGCTCGTTTAGATCTAGATGATTACAATAACGATACAGAAGATGGATGCCACATTACGAGTATGGCAGGAACGTGGATGTCGATCGTCAAAGGATTTGGTGGAATGACAATTCAAGACCACCAATTAAACTTTGAGCCATTCTTACCGAAGCAATGGGATGAATATGCGTTCAAAATTAATTTCCGGGATAATCAATTAGCCATCAAGATTCATAAGCAAGGCATTGAAATTGATAATTTATCAAATACGCCGATTACGCTAAAAGTAAAGGGAAATCCTTACACGATAGCAGCAAATAGTAAACAAGCCATCTAATAAAAAAGGTCAGCCTCACAGCTGACCTTTTCCTTTATACCATATCAATGTCCGGGGTAGACCGATCAGTTAACGGTACACCAGCTCTTTCTTTCCGAGCAATTCGGGAGTACAATCCAATTTCTTGCGAGAAGATAAATGTGAACAAAAGCTTCACAAAAGAAGTATGGTATTTTAAGTTCTCGTAAAACTCAGGCGCTGCCGATTTCAATTTGGGTAAATTATTCCAAGGAATAGAAGGCATATCATGGTGCTCATTGTGATAGCCCACATTCATGTTGACCCCATTCAATGGACCATAATAACTATAGGTCTCCTGATTTTTATCCAACACCAAATAATGTTCTTGAATCCAACGCGCTCCTAAAGGATGTAAACCAACTGAAAACAAGAAACTTAAGCCTAAATAGGCGAGAGCAGGCCATCCCCAGAAATAAACAATGGCAAAATCAAATGCCAACTGTGCAACAATATTCAAAATGACACCTCGATCGAAAACCGCTAATTCAATACAGCGAATAGTACGAAAACCTTGAAAGAAGGGATATAGCATCAACCAAAGTACTTTTCCAATGAAATAGTTATTGATCAATTTAGCTTCCCAATAATCAGGCAAATCCGCATCTAATTCATGAACACCTTGGAAAGCATGATGCTTTAAGTGATAATTTTTAAAAGATATGGCTGTAGGAGCCAAAGATGGAAAATTCGCAATTATACCCGCCGCAACATTCATCCAATTCTTTTTGAAGATTAAATTGTGCGCAGATTCATGAATGCAAACAAATAAAGTATGCGTAGGGAATGCACCTACTAACCAAGCAATTCCAATGATCCAAGCCCAAGATGCATCTTTTAAATAATAGGCGATCGCTATTTGCATACCAACACAAACGAGGATCCATAGAAAAGTCATTGGATTCTTTCCAATCAGTTTTTTAACCTCAGGATGCTTTTTGATAATTTCGCGCGTTCGCTGGCGATGTGGCTCCGAACCTTCCACCCAAGTAAAATCGTTTGCTGTTGACATTTTGTTCGCTTTTAGATTCGCAAAGATACATCAAAGCCGTATTTACTGACGAAATTAAACGAATTATATTTAAAAGTGACAATATGTCATAAACTGTCAGTTGGCCGTCCCATGGCATTATCCTTGTAGAAAAGGGAGAAAAAATAATTAAAAATATCATGGGAAAAATTATTGGAATTGACTTAGGTACCACCAACTCATGTGTGGCGGTAATGGAAGGAAATGAGGCAGTGGTTATCGCTAACTCAGAAGGAAGAAGAACGACTCCATCCATTGTAGCATTTTTGGAAAATGGCGAGCGTAAAGTGGGGGATCCTGCCAAAAGACAAGCCATTACAAATCCTCAAAACACGATTTCGTCTGTAAAGCGTTTTATGGGGAAAAAGTTTTCTGAAGTAAGTTCAGAATTAAAGACCATTTCATATCAAGTAGAACAAGGGAATAACGACACACCACGTGTTCGCATCGGTGATCGTTTATATACACCTCAAGAAATCTCTGCGCAGATTTTAACAAAAATGAAGCAGACGGCTGAAGATTATATCGGCCAAACAGTTACTGAAGCCGTTATTACAGTACCTGCTTACTTCAATGATGCAGAGCGTCAAGCTACTAAAGAAGCGGGACAAATCGCAGGTTTGGAAGTTAAGCGTATCATCAACGAACCTACCGCTGCAGCATTAGCCTATGGCGTAGACAAAGGTGGTAAGGACATGAAAATCGCGGTATTCGACTTAGGTGGTGGAACGTTTGACGTATCGATCCTTGAATTAGGCGATGGCGTGTTTGAAGTAAAATCAACAGATGGAGATACGCACTTAGGAGGTGATGACTTTGACCAAGTAATCATCAACTGGTTGGCAGAAGAATTCATCGCTGATGAAAACATCGATTTGCGTAAAGACCCAATGGCTTTACAACGTTTGAAGGAAGCTGCTGAGAAAGCAAAAATCGAATTGAGTTCTGGAGCATCTACTGAAATCAACTTGCCATACATCATGCCTGTTGACGGTATTCCAAAACACTTAGTTCGTTCATTAACACGTGCTAAATTCGAACAATTAGCAGACAGCTTGATCCAACGTACTTTGGAACCTTGTAAGCGTGCAATGAAAAATGCAGGTTATACGAATTCAGATATCGATGAAGTAATCTTGGTAGGTGGATCAACTCGTATCCCACGTATTCAAGAAGAAGTAGAGAAATTCTTTGGCAAAAAGCCTTCAAAAGGAGTTAATCCAGATGAGGTAGTTGCGATTGGTGCAGCGATTCAAGGTGGAGTATTAACAGGTGAGGTGAAAGACGTTTTGTTACTTGATGTAACACCACTTTCATTAGGTATCGAAACAATGGGTGGCGTATTTACCAAATTGATTGAAGCAAATACAACAATTCCTACCAAAAAGTCTGAGACATTCTCGACGGCGGCGGATAACCAACCATCTGTAGAACTTAACGTTTTACAAGGTGAGCGCCCAATGGCGAAAGATAACCGTTCATTAGGACGTTTCCACTTAGATGGCTTACCACCAGCACAACGCGGTGTACCTCAAATCGAAGTTACATTTGACATTGATGCAAATGGTATCTTGAACGTTTCTGCAAAAGATAAAGGAACAGGAAAAGAGCAAAAAATTCGTATCGAAGCTTCAAGTGGCTTAACAGATGAGGATATCGAAAAAATGCGTAATGAAGCGAAAGCAAATGAAGCATCTGATAAATTAGAAAAAGAACGCGTAGAGAAAATCAACCAAGCTGATGCTTTGATTTTCCAATCTGACAAGCAATTGAAAGAATATGGCGAGAAATTATCAGAAGGCAACAAAACAGCAATCGAGTCTGCATTAACAGAATTGAAAGCTGCACATGCTTCACAAGATGTAGCTGCGATCGATGCAGGATTAGAGAAATTAAACGCTGCATGGACAGCTGCTTCTCAAGAAATGTACGCGGCAGGAGCAACGGAAGGTGGCGATGGTGCTCAACCAACAGATGCTGCGGCAGATGGTGGAGCTGAAGATGTATCATTCGAAGAAGTAAAATAAACTGATTAACAAATCAAAAGCCCGATCCTCACAGATCGGGCTTTTTTTTGCTAAAACTAAAATTGAATATCAGAAACTAAAATAGCTTTGAGATGCTCAGAATAAAGTATGTGGCTACATAATCAATTAATACACTGTAAGCCCAATAACTCTTAACTCTTACTTCTTAACTCTCCCCAACTATCCCATCCCACAATACTTTACGAACCTTCAAGGACTCAATCGCCGCTTGCGTCGCCCTTTGCCATTTATCCGCATCATTTCCACACAATTCCTCCATCATGCGGTAAGCCAATTGGCTATGATGATCACCATCCACTTCGATGTGGCGCTCTAAATAATAGACAAGTGTTCCAACTTGCTCCGGAACATCTTGTTTTAGCTGATCGACGATCAACTGAAACATACCTGGTATTAAATCTTCCCGACCAAAAGTGAAAATAGCCGCTATCTCCTCAATAGGTCGATTTGCAATGGATTCAAACGTGAAACGCAAAAATTGCTTAATCGATGGAGCTAAATTTGCATTGGCCACTTTTTGAAGAATCTCAACCAACGATTTAGCCTGCAATAAATGAGTTAAAATAGGAGAGGGCTCGATCGAAAGTTCTTGCATCGCACGCAAATACAATTCAAAATGACTAATGACCACGCCATATTGATCCACATCCGATTCCTCACCTAAAACAATTTCGTTAATTAAAAATCGAGTCTCAGCAGAACCTTTGGGTACCCAAGGCTGTGAAACGCAAGTCAATTCAGCTTGAAGCTTTTTGACAAGTGACATAAAATCCCAAACCGCAAATACATGATGCTGCATAAATACAGCTAATTCTGCAGGAGATTGAATAAACGAATTAATGGGGTGATCGTAAAGTGCTTGTTGGTAGGGTTCTATTTGTTCTCTTAGGCTGTTGATTTGACTCATGTTAATGTATTGTTGTTGATCTAAATTTTAACCGTTGGCCATCCCGCTTGTTTTGATGGGCCAAAATTTCAGCTACGACAGCAATGGCTATCTCGTCTGGACCTTCAGCACCAATATCTAAACCAACCGGCGTGGATATATCCGAAACCAAATTGTGTTGTAATTGTTTTTTCAAACGATCAAACCGTTTGCTAGGACCAAGAATTCCGATGTACTGAAAAGATTGATCAGCGATATATTGATTCATGAAGGACACATCACGATCAAAATCATGTGTCATCAAAACTAGGCAATCACTTGGCTGTAATCCATGCACTTGATCCCAATCATAACAAGCACGAACTCTTTGCTGTACATCCTTGCGCATTTTATTCGTATTACCAACCCAATGAACTTCCCAAGCCAAGGTCAAACATAGTTCAATCAAGCTACAGGCATCAAATTGATTACCCACAACCCAAATACGCGTTCTAGCAGGTAAATATTCAGTAAAAGTCTGTGAAGCTTCGTTCCAACCAGGGAAAGCATCTTCCAAAGCTTGAATCGAGAATTCCGTATCGTTCCATACCGTTTGAATGAATTGAGGTTTCCCTGATTCAACAATGGACTTAACTAAAGTAAACGTTCGTTCTATATTAGTTCGAATTGGATCAATAACAATTTCAATCAAACCCTGGCAACCTAAGCCAATTCCTAATTGAAATGGATCATCTTCACGTGTATCGTATGTAATTCGTTTGATGGCTTGTTGGTGCATCGCCAATTGCGCCTTTTTTAACAAATCACCTTCCAAACAACCGCCACTAATGCCACCCCACCAATTCCCGTTGGAATCTATCAACATACGCGCACCCGGTCTTCGGTAGGCTGATCCATCCACATGAACGACCGTTGCTAAGGCTATTGCCTCACCAGATGCCAAAAGAGATTCTAATTGCGCTAAAATGACTAATAATTCCTTCATCGATCAAACAATTGTTTGTTTAAATAATCAATTAAAAAATCCACATCAGATTCATGTGTTAAATAACTCAACGAAATCCGTAGCGTTGACAAAGCTAATGCATCTGAATGACCTATGGCCTTCATGACATGGGAAGGTAAATGCGATTTAGCATTGCAAGCTGATCCATTTGAAACCGCTATTGCAGGGATTCTGCGGTATAGTTCCTCCCAATCTATATTGGGAATTGATATACTTATAATATGAGGCACAGATTGATTATCTGAAGAATTGAGGACATACTCACCAATCAATCCTTTAAGTATTTTATGCTTAAATGTCAAAATCTTATGTACGCTTTCAATCAATAATGGCATTAAATCGAAACATGCAGCCAAAGCAACGATTTGTTGGACGGGTAAAGTCCCAGGCCTTAAACCGCGTTCTTGTCCACCTCCATACGTCAAGGGTTTTAACGCTACATTTGAATTGAATATAATTCCACCAATTCCCTTGGGCCCATAAATCTTATGTCCTGAAAAACTAAGTAAATCTGGCAAATGCACATATTGCGTAAAATCCAGTTTCCCTATTGCTTGTGTAGCATCCGAATGAAAAATAATGTTGGCTTGCTTACAAAGTTGAGATATACTTTGAAAATCCGTCACATTCCCCGTTTCGTTATTAACCATCATCAAAGAAATCAAGGTGGTATCTGAACGAATAGCCTGTTCTAAATCTGAAACCTCTATACAACCCAATGCATTTGGTTGGAGATAAGTAACAGACCAACCCTGATGCGCTAATTCCTGAAATACCTGAAGAACTGCTTTGTGCTCGATCGACGAAGTAATCAGATGACCTTTGGGGCGATCCTTTAAATAGCCTAGAATACATAGATTATTGGACTCTGTCGCACCCGAAGTAAAAACAACTTGGCGAGCTTGAACCCCAAAATAGGAACTGATTTTTTTCCTTGACGTTTCGATGGCTTCTTCAGCAGCCCAACCATAATAATGTTGGCTAGAGCCTGCATTACCAAATTCCTCCGAAAAATAGGGCAACATCGCCTTTAACACATCCGCATGAACGGGTGTGGTGGCAGCGTAATCGAAATAAATTGGTTTTTTCAATGTTATACGAATTGATAACAAAGATAGGGGATAAAAAAAAAGTCCCGAATAAATCGGGACTTTCATTTGCTAACTAAGCAAGTTTTTTGATAACTGCTTTAAAAGCTTCTGGATGATTCATTGCTAAATCAGCTAAAACCTTACGGTTTAAAGCCATACCAGACTTGTTATATTTACCCATGAAAGCTGAATAAGACATACCTTCTTGGCGAGCTGCAGCATTGATACGTTGAATCCAAAGTCCGCGAAAATCTCTTTTCTTAACTTTACGATCGCGGTATGCATATTGCAAACCTTTCTCTACTTTGTTTTTTGCTACAGTCCAAACGTTTTTTCCGCGACCGTAAAATCCTTTCGCTAACTTAAGGATTTTCTTTCTTCTAGCTCTTGAGGCTACGTGATTGACACTTCTTGGCATAATTTTTTGTTTTTTGAAATGAGGCGAATCTGTTGATTACTTATAAAAGCCTACTTTCTGGTTTAACAATAACTTAAATTCTAATTAAAGACCTAACAATAAGTTAACGCGGTCCATATCAGATGGGTGAACTAAGGTAGCGTGAACTAAATTACGCTTTTGCTTAGTTGTTTTTTTAGTTAGGATATGGCTATGAAATGCGTGTTTACGCTTAATCTTACCAGTTCCCGTTACTTTGAAACGTTTTTTCGCTCCAGAGTTAGTTTTAATTTTTGGCATTGTTTGATAATTATGTAAAAATTAAATTTTGAAATTTGGAATGCAAAAGTACTAAATATTACTCTATAATTCCAGCATCCGTTTGAAAATTATTTCTTGATAGCTTTAGGGGAGAAGATGATGCTCATACGCTTACCCTCTAATTTAGGCATATCGTCTGGCTTACCTACGTCCTCTAAACCTTTAGCGAAGTTTAATAATAACATTTCACCACGCTCTTTAAACACGATAGTTCTACCAACAAAGTGCACATAAGCTTTCACTTTTGCTCCTTCTTTCAAGAAATTAACCGCGTGCTTTAATTTGAAATTGAAATCGTGTTCATCCGTGTTAGGACCGAAACGAATTTCTTTGATCACTGTTTTGGTAGCGTTAGCCTTGATTTCCTTTTGCTTCTTCTTTTGATCGTACTTAAATTTAGCATAATCAATGATCTTACAAACAGGAGGGACCGCTTTAGGAGAAATCTCCACTAAATCTAAACTCTGCGCTGTCGCTAATTCTAGCGCTTTCGCGAAGGGATAAACACCCACCTCAATATTCTCACCTACTAATCGAACTTCTTCGACACCACGAATCAATTGATTGATACGATAAGGTTCTTCTTCTCTTTTATTTCCTCTGTAATTGTTATTCGGGCGTAAAGCCATAAAATAAAATGGGTTTAATATATATTAAATCGAAAGCTAAATCAAAATTAACGCAATTGCAAGCAAATCACGCATTAGCACTTATTTTTCATAGGTTAAAGACTGGATTTCTTCCTGCGCCATAGCGATGAAAGCATCCAAAGTCATCGATCCTACATCTCCATCGCCTTTCTTACGAACGGAAACGATACCTTCCGCTTGCTCTTTTTCACCTACCACAATCATGAAAGGCACTTTAGCGATTTCTGCATCTCTGATCTTACGTCCCATCTTTTCATTCCGGTGATCGACATAACCACGTAAATCTTTTTCCTGTAGACGTAAATACAATTCATTCGCATAATCCTCGTATTTCTCAGAAATAGGAAGCACCGCAATTTGATCAGGAGATAACCATAAAGGGAAGTTACCCGCTGTATTTTCAATCAAAATAGCCACAAAACGCTCTAATGAACCGAAAGGAGCCCGGTGAATCATCACAGGACGGTGTTTCGCATTATCAGATCCAGTATATTCCAACTCAAAACGTTGAGGTAATTGGTAATCCACTTGGATCGTTCCTAATTGCCATTTACGACCTAAGGCATCTTTTACCATAAAGTCAAGCTTAGGGCCATAGAACGCCGCCTCACCGTATTCAATCACGGTAGGTAAACCTTTGGCTTCCGCTGAACGGATAATCGCTGATTCTGCACGATCCCAATCCTCATCGTTTCCGATGTATTTTTCTCTATTTTCTTTGTCACGCAATGAAACTTGAGCAGAATAGGAGTCAAAACCTAAAGCCTTAAACACATACAATACCAAGTCAATTACCTTCATGAATTCATCCTCTACTTGATCCGGACGACAGAAAATGTGCGCATCATCTTGAGTAAAACCTCTCACACGCGTTAAACCATGTAATTCACCACTTTGCTCATAGCGATACACAGTACCAAACTCCGCTAAACGCAAAGGTAAATCCTTGTAAGAGCGCGGCTTTGTTTTGTAAATCTCGCAGTGGTGAGGGCAATTCATCAGATCGGAAGAGCACACGTC
>CALLKB010000257.1 GCA_938008575.1 uncultured Cytophagaceae bacterium
CCTATTTACCTAAGATCTCAGAGCACATCGAAAATGCCAAATTGCTTTTTCGTAACGCTATTAAGAAATATAATTACAAGGGTAATTATACCTATTGCTACTGCACAAAATCTTCGCATTTCTCCTTTATTTTAGAGGAAGTTTTGAAGCAACATGTGCATTTAGAGACATCCAGCGCATTTGATATTCCGATTATCCGGGATATGTACAACCAGGGAAAAATCTCAAAGTCGACTTATATTCTTTGCAATGGTTACAAGCAACCTTTGTACACGCAATACATTTCGGAATTAATCAATGATGGATTCAATTGCATTCCTATCCTTGATAATTTGAAAGAAATCGATTTTTACGAGAAGTCGGTAACTGCCGAAAAAGCCAATCTAGCTATTCGCATTGCGACAGATGAGGAACCTGATTTTGCTTTCTATACCTCGCGTTTAGGCGTTCGTTATTCAGATGTGATCTCTTTATATGAGGATAAAATTAAGCCGAATCCGAAGTTCAACTTGAAGATGTTACACTTCTTCATCAACACAGGTATCAAGGATTCAGCCTATTATTGGTCGGAGCTAAGCCGCTTCATTTACAAATACTGTGAATTAAAGAAGGTTTGCCCTGAACTGGATTCCATTGATTTGGGTGGTGGTTTACCTATCCAAACGTCGCTTCAGTTCAACTATGATTATCAAGCGATGGTGGATGAAATTGTGGAATCTATCTCATGGATTTGCAATAAAAACAATGTGCCCGTACCGAATATCTTCACGGAATTCGGTTCTTATACCGTAGGGGAGAGTGGCGCGGTTTTATATGAAATCATTGACCAAAAATTGCAAAATGATAAAGAGTTGTGGTACATGATCGATGGTTCTTTCATTACGCAATTGCCTGATTCATGGGGCATGAACCAAAAATACATTATGTTACCGGTTAATAACTGGAGCTCACCTTATCAAAAGGTGAATTTGGGGGGATTGACTTGTGATTCGATGGATTTTTATAATACGGAAGCGCATAGTTCCGATTTATACTTGCCGATTTTCGAAGAGGATCAAGAGCGTCAATATGTAGGTTTTTTCCACACCGGAGCTTATCAAGAATCATTAGGAGGTTATGGTGGAATTCAACATTGTTTGATTCCTGCGCCTAAACACGTTATCGTAGACCGATTGGAAGATGGGACGATTACTACGCGTTTATTCCAAGAGGAGCAAGCGAGCGGTTCGATGTTGCATATTTTAGGTTACAATAATCCGGCTGATAACACGGTTGTTGCAGACGCCAGCAATGAAGTGCCAAAAGGAAATACAAAGAAATTAGCTTCTGTTTAACTCAATATATCATGAAAAAAATTATCGCAATGAGTGTTTTGGCTGGTATGATTTTGAGCTCATGCTCTCAACAAGCCAACTGCCCAGCTTATGGAACGACACGTGCGGATGCTCCAAAGGTAAAAAGAGCTTAGTCCTCCGCCCAGTCGAAACTTTTTGTAACAGCTTTTTTCCATTGCTTCCGAAGCTTTTCTCTGCTTTCGGCTGGCATGTTTGGCTTCCAGGTATGGGCAATCGCCCAGTTTTTCCGCAAGTCATCCAAGTTTTCCCAATAGCCCACGGCTAGACCAGCAGCGTACGCAGCCCCTAAGGCTGTCGTTTCAATGATTTTCGGGCAAATAACTTCTTCGCCTAAAATATCCGATTGAAATTGCATCAATAATTGGTTGACCACCATGCCTCCATCTACGCGCAAGGAACTAATTGCAATTCCTGCATCTTTTTCCATGGCTTCTAATACCTCCCAGGTTTGGAAAGCGGTCGCTTCGAGCGCTGCACGTGCGATATGTGACTTATTGATGTAACGTGTTAATCCCACAAGGACACCACGCGCATCTGATTTCCAATAGGGTGCATATAGGCCCGAAAATGCTGGGACAAAATAGCAACCTCCATTATCATCTACGAGTTTCGCGAGTTTCTCGATATCGGGACTGTTTTTAATGATTCCCAAATTATCGCGCAGCCACTGCACGAGTGCTCCGGTAATTGCAACAGATCCTTCTAGTGCATAATGCACCGGTTCGTTGCCTAATTGGTAAGCAACAGTGGTCAGAAGTCCATGTTGGGAAGGAACCGGTTTTAAACCCGTATTCATCAACAAGAAACATCCTGTTCCATAGGTATTCTTCCCTTGGCCAGGATTAAAACAAGTCTGACCTACCAACGCGGCTTGTTGGTCCCCCAAAATCCCCGCCAAAGGCACACCTCCCAAAACACCTTTCGCATAACCATAGACCATGGAACTCGATTTGATTTCAGGAAGCATCTTTTTGGGGATATTCAGGACTTCTAGGATTTCGTCGTCCCATTGGCACGTGGCTAAATCCATCAATTGGGTTCTGCTGGCATTGGTCACATCCGTGATGTGAATTCCCCCTGCTGTCCCCCCTGTTAGGTGCCATGCAATGAAGGTATCCATGTTGCCAAAAAGAGCATCGCCTTTTTCAGCATCTGCACGGAGGCCTTCGATGTTATTGAGTAACCAGCGTAATTTTAAACCACTAAAATATGTGGCCAATGGTAAACCTGTTTTAGCACGAAAACGATCCATGCCACCATCTTTGGCAAGCTCAGCTAATTCGTTTCCTACCCGCGTATCTTGCCAAACCAAAGCATTGTAATACGCTTTTCCTGTGTGTTTGTTCCAGGCAACGGTTGTTTCCCGTTGGTTGGTAATTCCCACCGCAGCAATATCTTTCGCTGAAAGGTTGGCCTTCCCTAAGGCTAAACCAATCACTTCTTGCGTGTTTTTCCAGATTTCAGCGGGATCATGTTCGACCCAACCGGCTTGCGGATAAATTTGTTTATGCTCTTTTTGGCCTACGGAAATAATTTCACCGCCTTTGTTGAAAATAATAAAACGCGAACTGGTGGTTCCTTGGTCAATCGATCCGATGTACATGTTCGTATTAATTTAAGGTCAACAAATATGCACCTAAAACAGCACCAGCAGCTGGTCCTAAGACTGGAATCCAGGCATATCCCCAATCGGAATCGCCTTTGTGCTTAATGGGTAAAATGGCATGCATGATGCGAGGACCTAAATCACGGGCAGGATTAATCGCGTAGCCAGTTGTTCCGCCTAATCCTAGGCCAACGACCCATACTAAAATTCCAACCATAAATGGTCCTAAGCCTGTTTCGATGGTGCTGAATGTTCCTAATGCTAGTACTGCCACAGCAGAAGCAAAGGCTTCAGATAGAAAATTGAATGGACTATTTCGAATAGCAGGATCCGTACAAAACGAAGCTTTTATTGCACCTGCATCTTCTGTGATATCGTAATGTGGTTTGTAATGTAGCCAAACTAATAATTGCCCAAGCATAGCTCCCAATAATTGTGCCCCAATGAAGGTCGGGAACAAACTCCAATCGCCTGATTTGACGCAACCAGCAATCGTAACAATCGGATTTAAATGAGCTCCTGAACTTCCGAAATAAGTGGAAACAAAGATGGCAACCGTTACGGCAAAGGCCCAAGCAGCTGCGATGGCTAATAATCCGGTTCCGTTTCCTTTGGTATTTTTTAAGAGGACATTGGCAACAACGCCATTTCCGAGGTATAATAAGGTAGCTGTTCCGGCTAACTCGCCGATAAAAATAGAGCTCATAGGTTTAGATATTCTTGTTGGTTTATCAAAACTATAAAATCTTCGCAATAAAAAAATTATCTTTGAGTTCAATTTTGAATCAACAGAGTCCTATGCGGGAAGATTATTTAACAGGGGATGCGGAAGCATTGAATCCACAGGAACGTGAGATCGATAAAGCCTTACGTCCGTTGAGTTTTTTCGATTTTACCGGTCAGGGAAAAATCGTTGATAATCTCAAAATTTTCGTAGGTGCTGCTAAAGCCCGCGAGGAAGCCTTGGATCATGTCTTGTTGCACGGCCCTCCAGGATTAGGTAAAACGACACTTTCGCATATTATTGCAAATGAGTTAGGCTCTACCTTGAAAATCACCTCAGGTCCTGTCTTGGATAAGCCGTCTGATTTAGCCGGATTGTTGACGAATTTGCAACCTTTTGATGTGTTATTTATAGATGAAATTCATCGCTTGAATCCTATCGTGGAAGAGTATTTATATTCGGCCATGGAGGATTATAAGATTGATATTATGTTGGATTCTGGCCCGAATGCCCGGAGTATCCAGATTAGTTTGAATCCTTTTACCTTAATCGGTGCTACCACACGTGCGGGCCTTTTGACTTCGCCATTACGTGCTCGGTTTGGGATTAATGCCCGTTTGGAATATTACGATGCCAAATTATTAACGGGTATCGTTAAGCGTTCCGCACAAATTTTGAAGATGCCTATCGAAGAGTCGGGGGCATTTGAAATTGCGCGCCGGAGCCGAGGAACTCCGCGTATTGCCAATAATTTACTGCGTCGGACGCGTGATTTTGCCCAAGTAAAAGGCAATGGAGAAATTGATGTGCGCATCGCACAAATTGCTTTGGATGCCTTGGATGTAGACCAAAATGGCTTGGATGAAATGGATAATCGGATTTTGATGACGATTATCGAGAAGTTCAAAGGTGGGCCTGTGGGACTAACGACTATTGCCACGGCTTGTGGTGAGGAAGCAGAAACGATTGAGGAAGTTTATGAGCCCTTTTTGATTCAAGAAGGATTTTTAAAACGTACTTCACGTGGACGTGAAGCGACCGAAAAAGCCTATCGTCACGTAGGTATTGAACCCAAAGCTCAAACCGGATCTTTATTTTAATGCGTTATCTTATCTGTTTTTTATTGTTGGCCTCCACCTGTTTTGGCCAAAAGGTGCAATCTTTTGATGTCATCGTCTATGGCGCTACACCAGCTGGTGTGATGGCAGCTTATGCAGCAAAAGCGGCAGGGAAAAAGACTTTGCTGATTGATGCTTCAACAACGTTACCCTATGCCCAACAAGGCTTTGGGATGAAATTTGATTTGAATCCTGCCCAAATTCATGGATTACCTCGCGACTTTTTTCGTAAAGTAGGTGGGAAATTGGGAAAGTTTCAAGCCTTTGAATTTGAGTCCTCCATGGGATATGAGGTTTTACAGGCTTATTTGGATGACGCTAAAATCGTTGTTTGGCCAGGGCATCAGGTAATAGCAAGTTTGGTTGAAGGAAATGAGGTCAAACAATTGAGTTTGCAAGCTGAGGAAGGTGTAAAATTAGTGAAAGCCAAATCTTATATTGATTGTTCCTA
>CALLKB010000258.1 GCA_938008575.1 uncultured Cytophagaceae bacterium
TCCGTTATGTCTGTCACCTACACCCGACCATAATCATGAATCGACTCCTTCTTTTTTGCTTATTGATAAGTCCTTTTTTCATGCAAGCTCATGAGGGAGGCCATTATACACAAGGTGATTTTTTAAAGGTTTGGCATCTGAAAAACGGGCAAACAGTTGAAGGTAATTTTACTTTTGGCTCCGAAACCAAAATCATTTTAGAGCAATTACATGGCCAAAAAATCACCATCCCCTTGACTGATTTAGCGCATAATGATCGACGAATTGCCGAAATTAAATTAGCTCGCTATCAGAAAATTCATCCGCTATCTGTCAGCCCTAATCCACTACCCTTTTTATTCTTATGGGGAGGAATTGTCTTGCTGGGAATACTGCTTTCCTATCTTTTTACTCGAATTAAAACCATTCGAATCAAAGCACCTGCCGGCTTGGCCTATTTGATTCTCATTGCTTGGGCTTGTAAAACAGAGACTGCCATCGCTCCCGTTTCGCCTACTAGCTCAACCACCATACCTAAAACAAGTACCAGCTTTCTCGACTCCGCGTTCGCTCCCTACAAAAATACAATTTCGACCAATTACGACGCTACCTATTATTACGTCAATTCAAATGGAATGCCAGAGCATAACATGATGGTCGGAATTACCAGTTGGCAACAACAAGTCCCCATTTCACAACCTTATACCGATAACAACAGTTGGTCTATCCCTTTACAACCCGCTTATGCAACTACCCCATTAAGCACCAAAACGAATTTAATGAAGGGTGCAGTGGCTGTTGCAGTAAATGGTATTCCAATTTTTAATGCACTGAACAATCGTGGAGAGGATTCATATTTAATTGGTGAATTAGATAATTGGGGTGGGCATTGTGGACGTGGTGATGACTACCACTATCATGCAGCACCACTTCACTTATCAACTACTTCTGGATTAAAACCTATTGCTTTTGCATTAGATGGATTTCCGGTTTATGGAAGCAAAGAGCCAGATGGTAGTTCAATGATTGCCTTGGACTCATGTCATGGTCATGTTGGAAGTAACAACATCTATCATTATCATGGTACCAGTGCTTATCCATATGTAGTAGGTGCCATGAAAGGTAAAGTAAATTTAGATCCATCTACACCAGCACCCGAGAATCAAATATTGCCGCAGGCATTTACAAAGCCTGTTCGACCAGCAACCAATCCATTAAAAGGGGCTGTCATTACTGATTTTTCAGCTGTTGGATCCAATGGCTATTTATTAACTTATAAAATTGGAGCTAAAACAGGTTATGTAAAATACAGTTGGGACTTAAATAATAAGTATACCTATATATTAACCGATACTGGAGGAATAGCAACAACAACTAGCTATCAACGATAAGATAAAAGGAAAAAGATGGATTATAAAATAATAATTTTAATTATAAGTATATCTATTATCGGATGTGCAAAAAACAGTACGCAAACAGATACTTCTACTGTCACGCAGTCTACCACATCTTATACAGGTAGCGGATCGGTTACACAAGGAACTGGAACATTAACCAATAGTTCCATTTATACTTGTAGCGGTGGTAGGGCTACGAATATGGGGAGTATAATTTCAAAAGATAATAAAGCATGGATTGTTCCTGGCGAAAACAATTTCATAAATGGGACAAAATTATTTGACTTGTATAACGAATGTGTTGGCAAAATACCTGCTAATATTAATTTGGCAGATACTTCTAAAGCGCCTGTCATTGTTGTTGATAATGATGGAGAAATTATAAGCGGTTTTTTATATGGCGATAATTATTTCGAATTATATGTGAATGGTAAATTGGTGGGGGTTGATCCAGTTCCATATACCCCATTTAATTCAAGCTTTGTTAAGTTTAAAGCAAAGCGACCAATTAAATATGCAATTAAACTTATTGATTGGGAAGAAAATTTAGGTATTGGAAGTGAATTAAATGGCGGGAATTCATTTTACCCAGGTGACGGAGGTTTTGTTGCCAAATTCAGCGATGGTACAGTTACCAATGCAAATTGGAAAGCCCAAACATTTTATATAGCTCCATTGGGTAATGTAAATTGTGTTACGGAAACTGGCGGCATTCGTAATTCAAGTGGCTGTAATACTTACCCAACTTCCGCAAATGCATCTTACGCATTACATTGGACAATTCCTGATGATTGGTATGCAGCAGGTTACAATTTTAATGCATGGCCTTCGGCAAATATTTTTACATCAACGCAAGTAGGACCCAAAGTTTCTTTTACCAACTTTAGTTCACAATTTAGCGGCGCACAATTTATATGGTCATCTAACTTAATTCTAGATAATATTGTACTTCTTAGATTTGATGGAAATTAGATTTGTCTGAATTTGTTTAAAACCTGATACCAAACCCTATGAATTTAATTTAACACTTAAAATCATAGATATGAATTAATACCTCAATGACCTAAAAACTTTGGTAAAAACCACTGGAAAACTATTTTAATTTTTTTTTTAGTAATTTGGCTTATGACAAGTTATACTGATATTAAAGCAGGAATAATAGACGCGTGGAACGGGAAGTAACTATTCAAAAACCTCACGCAGAAACAACAAAGGACCCACGATTTAACGGGATGGCCAATCTGCGCATTGTCTTCCCAAACAGTTTGCCTTACCCAAAGCCTTTCAACTAAACGCTTCGCGTTCAGTTGAAAGGCTTTGTAGCGAGACCGGGATTTGAACCCGGGACCTCAGGGTTATGAAGATT
>CALLKB010000259.1 GCA_938008575.1 uncultured Cytophagaceae bacterium
TCAACTCCATGATCAATACGGTTTTACCTACACCGGCACCACCGAATAAACCAATTTTACCCCCTTTTACGTAAGGAGCTAACAAGTCAATTACTTTAATTCCTGTAAATAAAACTTCTGTCGTTGTTGCTAACTCATCAAACTTCGGTGCTGCACGGTGAATCGGCAAACCTTTATCTGATTTAGGTTGTGAAATACCATCAATAGCATCCCCAACTACGTTAAACAAACGACCTTTGATACCTTCACCTGTTGGCATGGTCATCGGAGTTCCTTTGTCAATCACCTCTTGACCTCGTTGAAGACCTTCTGTTCCCTCCATCGCAATCGTTCTTACACGATCCTCTCCTAAATGTTGTTGAACTTCTAAAACAAGTTCCTGACCATTTGATTTGGTAACAGAAAGAGCGTTTAAAATCGCTGGTAAATGAGATCCTTCTCCTTCGAAGCTCACATCGACTACGGGCCCAATTACTTGAGCAACTCTCCCTTTATTAACTGCGTTTGCCATTTGAAAATTAAATTTATAAAAATGAGATATCCATTCGGACTGCAAAATTAGTTCGGAATTTCCAATAAACAAAAACGCAGATTGTATTTTTCTCCTTTTTTTTAACAAAATCAGCCCAAATCTTTGAATGAATTAAAGTTTATGCAGAAATTGGCTTTTCAAAAAAATGACGACTTGATGCCCAAAACGCCTTTTGCCTTTCCTGCTTTCATTGGCCTAATATGCCTGACAAGTATCGCATTGTGGTTGTTTTTCCCTTATTCTCCCATTAGCCTACACACTATCAGTGAAATTATTCCAGATCGAGCAGTGATTGATAGTAACGGAAGCACAAAATTGGAAGGACTTATTTATTTCGTCCGACAATCTTTTTTGACGGGTGCTGAAGACCAAAGTCTTTGGCCTATCTATCTCTACACCGGAACATCCATCATCGCCATCTTCATTCTTCTAATCGGTTTCAAAAAATGGGCGCAGATTCCCAGAAACTATTTCATCGGCGGCTTCCTAATTTGGTTAACGCTCATATATGTAACAAACAGACATCAATCGGCAACCGAAATCAACCTAATTATCCTCGATCAAACCCATGGTTTGGGCATTATCAGTCTTATCGCGAGTAGCGTGTTTATCTCAGCAGCTATCCCTCGACTACTTTTTCAATTGGGTTTCAGCACCTCATTCGAACAAGGAAAACGAAATTGGCTCATCTTATTTGGCCTCTCCCTGCTCAATTTATTACTGACGTATGGAATTGAAATCCTGGCTTGGGACCTACATTTTGCCATCCCTGGCTTACTATTCAGCCACATTGCCTGGTTTGCCTATGCCTTTCAAGCGGGCCAAATGAATTCCCAACTCCGCTGGGGAATCAGCTTATTAAGCCTCATGACCCTTTTGTTTTTTTTCTTAATGGGAAACGATCCAGGCATCCAGGCATTTATACACTGGTACCTTATTTGCCAAAGTGTGATGTTTGCATTGTTTCCGCTTTTCATAATCAGCAATTTTAGAACCCCGATTCAGCAAAACTTGCCAGTATACAAAATCATCCACAAAGCTCCGCATGTGGATTTACGCTTAATGTATCTTGGCGTTTTCATCTTAGGTTCTGCTTGGGTGTATGCCAAAAATGCGAGTGTGATTCACCAGTTTCAAGCGGCATTCTACAATGAACGTGGAGACTTAGCCAAGTTTACGGGAAACCGAAAATCGGCGGAATTTGCCTACCAACAAGCCATGCTGCACAGCAAATTAAACGCAAAAAGCAATTTGAGTTTGGCAGCTTTGGCATTACAAGTGAATGATCATGAATCTGCGGCATACTATTTAGCAACGAGTTTACAAAAGCATGCCAGCGAAAGAGCCTACCTATCACTCGCTAACATCTATCAGCAAAATGAACACGCTTTCGAGGCTTTGTTTATGTTGCAGAAGGCCCAACAGCAATTTCCCGAATCACTGGAAATCTTGACCTCGCTTGCCAAACAATTCGAAACTTTAAAGAGTCTTGATTCAGCAACTTATTATTACCAAAAAGCATATCAAGTACACCCCGACAACCCCATCAGCCAAGGGAACATACTTTTCAGCACGAAAACGGTGATTGAAAACAGCAAGGATTCAGACCCAGCCGTTGCAGCGAACAATTTAGCTATCGCGTTAAAATCAGGAAAATCCATTCAAACAGCTTCGCCAGACACCGCCCAAAATCCAGGCATAGAACTTCGCAAATGGGCCAATGTTTACAATTACCTGATGTACGCAAAAAAACAGGCCCCCATATATCCTTTGAGCCAATGGGCTAAAAATCCCTTAGCAGAAGCTGCCTTTCCGGAGCAAAGTATTTTGTTGGCCTGGCAAGACTACCACCAGGGCAGACCGCTGCTGGCATTACAAAAAATCGACTTATTAATCAAAAAAGATACGGCCTCAGGTGCAACTGGGCTGCATAATATGTTAAATTTTTGGAAAACGAGTTTATTAAAACCTCAAGCGTTTCAAACAATCAGAACGCTTCATGAGGCGCAAAAAGCCTTAAGGGAGATGCCTTTTCAGGTGGATGTACTCCAACAAGCCTTGCCCATATTAAACAAAAACAAGCAGGAAAAAGTGGGATATGATGCCGCTTTGGCAGCACTTCAATGGAATGAAGGCGTACCGGTTTATTACTTGATTTTTGCCATGCAAGCCTATCAAATAGGCGAAATCACCTATGGAAACGAAGCTGTACAGGAATTAAAGAAACTGAATTCCAGTATATATTTGGCTAACCAAGCGGCTTTAAGTAAGGCATTGCAGGAAGCCATTCGCCGACAAAATTTCTAGTGAGCACTTGTGTATCAGATAATTATCGCGTAGTTTTGCAGACCAAAATTACATACATGGCGGAGTCAATGGTTCTTTCGACA
>CALLKB010000260.1 GCA_938008575.1 uncultured Cytophagaceae bacterium
CGATCGTGCCCATCACGTTGTCCCAGTGGTTCAACATGCGGAATTTGACTTTGGGGGAGGATGTGATATCTGCCAATGGCTTCGCCTGCTGAATCATGCGCAGCAATTCAAAAACACCATATAAAATTCCGCGGTCGGAGCTAGCTTTGATTTGAATTTGCGGGCCTTTTACGATGCTAAAACCCTCTTCTTTAATACTTGGGTCTTTTACGAATTGAATAGAACCTTTAGTCGCGCTGACCGGCACCACACCTGTCAAGCCCTTCAAAGCATTTGTTAATTCTTTCTTCGCCGTCTCTAAAATGGGCGTCGAAGCAAACTCGGACGAAATCGATTTCGCATAGGGTGCATAGCGCGCCGCAGATGCTACCTTGTCAAATTTCAACCACAAACGGTAGCCATCATCTGCCTTCAACGCAAAACTACAAACCACAAAAAACATGGCTAAAAATGAGCGAATCGCTAATTCAAGTCCACGTATTTCGGCCAATCCACGCAGTCGGCCAATGGCCGAATAACCTGGATAGGTTTTCTTATTTAAATCGTCCAACATTTGATGTCCGTGATCTGGGCGCATCGGAATCTCCGCGCCTCCGCGTCTTTTTTCTTCTTCGACGACCGCTTTGACCACTTCAAACATATCCACGTCGCCTGTCAAATGCGGCGCCTCATGGAAAATCAGTGGGTCATTTTGTTCCCGGAAAGTTGCCCGTAAATGCAAGAAATGAATGCGATCTGCGAAACGACGAATCATCTTGGGCAAATCATTATCAGCTCGAACGCCTAAAGAACCCGTGCAAAAAGTGATTCCATTTGCGCGTTCCGGGGAGGCATCCATTAATAATGCCAAATCCGATTCCGTACTCACCACGCGTGGCAAACCTAATAAAGGAAACGGGGGATCATCCGGATGGATGCACAAATTAATGCCTAATTCTTGTGCCAAAGGCGCAATGGAACGAACAAAATAGTGCAAGTTCTCCCGCAATTGATCGGCAGAAATAGCCTTGTATTCGTCTAAAAGACTTTGGAAATTCTCTAAATGAAAGGCCTCCTCGGAACCCGGTAGACCTAATAGCGCGGTGTTTTTTAATTCCTCTTTTTCTTCGGAAGACATTGTCGCGAAACGCTGAGCAGCCGCAGCTTGAACAGCTTCCGTGTAATCCGCTGCAGCCCCTGGCCGCTGTAAAATATGTAGATCGAATACGGCAAAATCTGTCCAAACAAAACGTAAAGCCCGTGCGCCATCCGGCATCTCAAAGTTTAATTTGGTCCGCGACCAATCGAGTACGGGCATGAAATTATAGCAAACGGTTTTGATCCCGCAAGCCGCTAGATTTCGTAAAGAAGTCTTGTAATTTTCAATGAGCTGGGCGCGTGAAGGCAAAGCTTTCTTAATTCCCTCGTGAACTGGCAAAGATTCTACCACTGACCAATGCAAGGGCGTCCAATCTTGATTGCCCGCTTCGATGATGGAAATACGCTCTTTGATGGCTTCTATCGGCCAAACCTCCCCTACGGGAATTTGGTGCAATGCGGTTACGACTCCTGTGCAACCGGCTTGACGGATATCCATCAAAGAAACCGGATCGTTTGGACCGAACCAACGCATCGTATGTATCATGTAAATTTGTTTAGAGGCTTACGCTTTGTAAAGCGCAAAATGCACAAAATTTACTAATTAAAAAACCAACTCGTATCGCGCTGATCTACCCGCACCTACTGGCGTAAATATCTGCATAGAAACGAGCTCTTGAAGATCACGCGATGCAGTGGCTCTGGAGGTTCCTGATATGCCCACATATTTTCGCACATTCATGCCCCCAAGAAATGAATCTGGTCCATCGAGCAACATTCGATTAATGACCTTACTCTGACGATTATTTAGTTTGTGTTCAAATACGGCGAAAAAATGCCATTTGGAAATAGTAAACTGAATCATTTTGTCGGCATAAGTTTGCGCCTCCAACAACATCGTTATAAACCAAGTAACCCAATCCGTAATATTTAGACTCTTTTCTGCTTGTTGGAGTCTCTGATAATATGCCTTTTTATTTGCCTCAATAGCCTTTGAAACACTAAAAGGCAAAGGGCATTGCAAACCCTGAGAAAGTGCTTTCTCTACGATGGCCCGACCGATTCGCCCATTCCCATCTTCGAATGGATGAATTGCCTCAAAATACAAATGGGCCACAGCCGCCTTAACAGGTGCAGCTGTAATATTGCATTCGTTAAACCAAGCAATAAACTGTTTCATTTCTTTGGGGACACGAATGGAAGGAGGTGCTTCGTAGTGAACCTTGGGCTGGGCAACAGATCCCGAAACGATTTGCATGGGCGCTTCATCTGTTCTCCACGCTCCAGCTTGAATTGATGAAACATTTCCCATCAAGAAACGATGCCAATGTTTTAAATGAGCTTCCGTCAATGGTTCATTGTAGGTATTTCGCACATCCAACAGCATTGCACTAAGTCCGATACTTTGTTTGTTTTTTATTGTGTGATGTGTAGCCAAGCCCAAATTTCGGCGAACTGAAGACATGATATCCAATTGGCTGTAATATTCCCCCTCAATCTCAGAAGTCTTCAGAGCCTCTGAAACCATTAATTGTATCATCATCTCTGTCCGATCCACTAGAGGTAAGGCAGCTAATTTACCACTCAATTCGCCCGATTTCTGCATAAACGCGAAGATTTGCGACTCGATAGCAGTCGTGTCAAATTCAAAATGAGGCCAGGAATCTCGTTGCCAGTTGTACATCGTGAGGCGATTAATAAGTATAATCGACTCAAATATAGTTAAATTTTGAGGCGATTAGCTAAATTAATCGCCTCATTTTTACACCGCCTGACTGAAAGTCTTTTTCTGAACTTCGGCCGAGAGTAATTTGAGGTCAAAGGCCTTGCAGATATTTCGAATGAA
>CALLKB010000261.1 GCA_938008575.1 uncultured Cytophagaceae bacterium
GAGGCAGTTGCAAACCTAGGAGCTGGTGCGCATTATGCGGTGAATGATGTAGCTGATTTGAGTCGTACGAGTATGTTGGTTGCGGAAGTCTCCGCAAAGCACGGCGCCATCGATATCCTCGTCAATAACGCGGGCATCAACATGAAACGCCCAGCCGTAGAAGTTTCGGATGAAGATTTTGCGAACATAATCAACGTGAATTTGAATGCTGTTTTTGCGCTGACACGCGAGGTGGGGAAACACATGTTGGAACGCGGAAAAGGATCCATCATCATGATTTCTTCGATGGCGGCATACTACGGAATCGATCGCGTGGCAGCTTATGCGTCCTCCAAAACAGGTATTTATGGGTTAGTGCGTGTGCTCGCTTCCGAGTGGTCAGGCAAAGGCATTCGCGTGAATGCGATTGCACCTGGATTTATCGAAACGGCGATGAGTAGAACCGCGATGAATTCGGATCCGGATCGTAAACATAAGGCGATGGATCGCACGCCGATGGGTTATTTCGGAAAACCCGAGGATATCGGTTGGGCTGCGGTGTATTTAGCATCCGATGCAGCAAATTACGTGACAGGCGTCTCAATCCCGGTTGACGGCGGGAATTCAATCGGATTCTAATGAAAGGAAATTACCGCTGGGTCGTAGTGGCTCTTTTGTTTTTTGCGACAACGATTAATTATTTGGATCGCCAGGTGATCGGCTTGTTGAAGCCCACTCTGGAAAAAGAATTGAACTGGTCGGAGACCGATTACAGTTTCATCGTGATGTGTTTTACGGCGTCGTATGCGATTGGCTTGTTGGCCTTCGGAAAGGTGATCGATAAAATCGGTTCCAAAATGGGCTATGCCATTTCGATTGTGATTTGGTCGTTTGCGGCGATGGCACATGCCTTGGCGAAGACTTCGTTTGGCTTTGGTGCGGCGCGCGCGGCATTGGGAGCAGGCGAGGCGGGGAATTTCCCGGCGGCGATCAAGACCGTAGCCGAGTGGTTTCCGAAAAGAGAAAGAGCTTTAGCTACGGGGATATTTAATTCCGGTGCAAACATTGGGGCCATGGTGGCGCCCATTATGGTACCTTGGATTTTGGGGGCCTATGGTTGGCAAGAGGCCTTTATCATTACGGGGGGAATCGGATTTGTGTGGTTGATTTTGTGGTGGGTGTTTTATGAGATTCCTGCAAAACATCCGTCGGTTACGACTGAGGAGTTGGTTCATATTCAGTCGGAGGAAGAGGAGGCAACGGAAGTTGCACCCATCGCTTGGGGAAAATTATTTGGCTACCGCCAAACCTGGGTTTTCATCGTGGGCAAGTTCTTCACGGATCCGATTTGGTGGTTTTTCTTGTTTTGGTTGCCCTCTTATTTCTCAACGACCTTTGCTTTGGACTTGAAAAAGCCGAGTTTACATTTGGCGATCTTGTTTACCTGCACGTCGATCGGGAGTATTGGCGGAGGCTATATTTCGGGTTATTTCATTAAGAAAGGTTGGCCAGTGTACAAGGCACGGAAGTATTCGATGTTCTTTTTTGCGCTATGCGCGGTGCCGATTATCGGGGCTCGTTGGGCGACGGACATTTGGCAGGCCGTATTTTTAATCAGTATTGCGGCATCGGCGCATCAGGCGTGGTCGGCGAATATTTTTACCACCGTTTCCGATATGTTTCCGAAACATGCGGTTTCTTCCGTTGTGGGGATTGGTGGTTTGGCGGGTTCGCTGGGCGGGGTGATTTTTCCTTACATTATCGGAGTTGTTTTGGATGCATACAAGGCAGACCAGGCTTTGTCGGCCGGATATAATGTTATCTTTGTGGCTTGTGGCTGCGCATATTTATTTGCGTGGTTGTTGATTCATTTTATTTCGCCCAAAATGGCGGCGGTTAAATCGTAGACCTATGAAAAAATTATTGATTGCTTTGTTTGCTTTTGCTTCGAGCGCTTATGCGCAGGAACATCATCCTTTAGAAGGAGCTTGGGATTTACATGTTTCCATGGAAAATCGTAATGGGGGTGTTTCGACGGCTCCGTCTTGGTTAGAGGTTCGTCATTCCGGTTTAAAGACCTTAACCGGTCGCTTTGTGGGAGATGGAGGTTCAGCAAGACCGATTTCGGAAGTGTTTTTCAAAGATGGGCATGTGTCGTTTAAGATTCCGCCACAATGGGAAAAGGATGAGGCGTACATGAGTTTTGATGGAGACTTGAAAGATGGAAAATTGTCGGGGACTATCGTTAAACCCAATGGCAAGTCGATGGCCTTTACGGGAGTTCGTGCACCTTCCTTGTGGAGATCGGCGGAACCGGTTTGGGATAAGCCCATCAAATTATTCAATGGAAAAGATTTAACGGGTTGGAAGGCATTAAGGCCTAAAAATCAATGGATTGTGGAGAATGGCGTATTAAAAAGCCCTGCGTCTGGAGCGAATTTATGCACAGAACAAAAATTCACGGATT
>CALLKB010000262.1 GCA_938008575.1 uncultured Cytophagaceae bacterium
GCAATCTTTTCTGCATCAGAAAGAACAAAGGCATCCTCCCTCATCGGTGTTTCGATCGAGGTGGCTACGTGATTGTCTCCAATTTCTTCGTCGGTCAACAAGAAACGGTCTGTATCAATTAGCAGGGAATTCAACGAAATTTCTTTCTGTTTCATATAATTTGATTTTTAAATCTAATTCAGCGGCAATATTGGGTCTTAACTTGTTATAAATCACAATAGCAATGTTTTCTGCAGTTGGATTTAAATTAGCGAACTCAGGTACATCTAAATTTAAATTTCGATGATCAAATTTCTTACAAACTTCACGTTGTACTAAATCTGACAAAACCTTCGTATCAATGACATAACCCGTTTCTGGATTAATTGTTCCAGTAACTTGAATAATTAATTCATAATTATGTCCGTGATAGTTCGGATTGTTGCATAAACCGAATATTTCTTTGTTTTTTTCATCACTCCAAGCGGCATTATGTAACCGATGGGCAGCGTTGAAATGTTCTTTCCGGAATATACTTACTTTAGGTTGCTCGCTCATTTTTTTCTTAAACGTGTAAATTTACAAGAGTAATTTCATTAAATTTCAATTTCAACAA
Source organism: uncultured Cytophagaceae bacterium (assembly GCA_938008575.1). Classification (GTDB taxonomy): domain Bacteria; phylum Bacteroidota; class Bacteroidia; order Cytophagales; family Spirosomataceae; genus Aquirufa; species Aquirufa echingensis. Next base: position 596 of record CALLKB010000262.1, read on the forward strand.
CTAATAACCTATTTAATCAGACTTATGAAGCGAAGAAATTTTATCGCTAAATCACTCATCTATTCCTCCGGAGCAGCTATCTTGCCCCATTTAGGTCATGCACAATCTTTAGAACAAACGAAAGTACGATTAGGTTTCATCGGAGTCGGGCTGCGTGGAAGAAATCATTTGGAAATGGCCTTGTATCGTGACGATGTTGAAGTGGTTGCTATTTGTGATATTGATCCTCAGGCGATTCAAATAGCGCAAAAGTTGATTGCCGACAAAGGTCGCAAGCCTGCAGTTGCTTATCAGAAAGGGGATCACGACTTTGAAAATTTGGCGAAGCGTACAGACATTGATGGTGTTGTGATTGCAACGCCGTGGGAATGGCATGTGCCTATGGCTTTGGAAGTTATGAAACAAGGTAAATATGCGGGTGTAGAGGTTTCTGCAACGGTAACCTTGCAAGAATCATGGGATTTAGTCAATATGTACGAAAAAACAGGGTCGCATTGCATGATTCTGGAAAACGTATGTTACCGTCGGGATGTAATGGCAACCCTCAATATGGTTCGTCAAGGTATGTTTGGATCGCTTTCTCATGTACAATGTGGATATCAGCACGATTTACGCGAAGTGAAATTTAATGATGGCAAACAAGCCTATGGTGGTGGCGTGGAATTTGGGGAGAAAGGTTTTTCTGAGGCCAAATGGCGTACCCAACATTCCATCGATCGTAATGGAGATTTATATCCAACGCACGGTTTAGGTCCGGTTGCAGAAATGCTAAACATTAACCGAGGAAATCAATTTGCCTATTTGACTTCGATGGCTTCTCCTGCGATAGGTTTACATCAATACATCGAGGATAAAGGTGGAAAAGATCATCCGAACGCGAAGGTCAACTTCAAATGTGGAGATGTGGTCCAAACCATGATCAAGTGTCACAATGGAGAAACCATATTAATTACGCATGATACGAATTTACCTCGTCCTTATTCCTTAGGTTTCCGCGTGCAAGGAACCAAAGGTATTTGGATGGATGATAATAAATCCATTTACTTG
>CALLKB010000263.1 GCA_938008575.1 uncultured Cytophagaceae bacterium
GTAGACATACCAGACTTAGGATCTGGCGCCGCGAGGCATGGGGGTTCGAGTCCCTCCACCCGTACCAAGGCAAGCCCTCAACACCGATAGGTTTTTGAGGGCTTTTTTTAATTGATTAAATAAACAATTCTATATGAACATTTCACTCAATAAAGCAAGTGATTTACAAGGTCGTTTGACTGTTGTTGTAACGGAGGCCGATTACAAAGAAAAAGTAGAGGCTAAATTGAAAGACTACCGCAAAAAGGCGTCGATCAAGGGTTTTCGTCCAGGCATGGTTCCTGCAACATTAATTAAGAAATTGTACGGTCAATCAGCCTTAGTGGATGAAATTAATCACGAATTAGGCCATGCTGTTAGTGATTACATCAAAGAAAACAAGTTAAACTTAGTAGGTGAGCCATTGCCAGCTGTAGAAGAGGCGGATTCAATCGACTGGGAAAAAGATACAGAATTTACTTTTCATTACGATTTAGGTTTTCACGGTGATTTCACTGTGGATTTAACTAAAATGAAAGCGATTCAATCGTATGAAATTAAGGCCGACAAGAAAGAAATCGATGAGACGATTGAAAACTTGAAGAAGCAATTTGGCGAGCAAACGCACCCAGAGTCAGTAGAAGATCGTGACTTGGTTTTCGGAACGTTTACGCAAGGTGACTGGGTTGAGAAATCGGCTATCCCAATGCACGCGATTCAAGATAAATCAAAGAAAGTATTCATTGGAGCAAAGAAAGGTGATACCTTGAAATTTGCGATCGATAAAGTATTTGTTGATGCGAAAGCTTTGGCATTAGCGACAGGAAAGAAAGAAGAAGAGGTTGCAGAATTGAAAGGTGAAGTTTCTTACGTAGTAGAAGACATTACTCGTCAAGTGCCATCGGAATTAAACGTAGCGTTTTTTGATAAGGTTTTAGGACCAGGAAAAGCGACTGATGAGAAATCATTCCGTGCAGAGGTTGAAACCATTGTAGGTGAAAATTATGCGCGCGAAGCGAAATACTTATTACGCATCGATGCAGAGAAAGCTATTTTAGAATCAGTGAAAATTGATTTGCCAGAAGAATTCTTACGTACTTGGTTAATCCGTATCAACGAAGGTAAATTTACACCGGAGCAAATTGATCAAGATTTTGATAATGTGAAGCGTGATATCCGTTGGAACTTAATCAAAAATGAAATCGCTGAGAAATTCGAAGTGAAAGTTGATTACCCAGAGGTAGTTGAGAAGGCTAAAGATATGGTTCGTCAACAGTTTGGCGGTTATTTATCTTCTGACCAACCGGGTATCGAAGAGATGATTGAGAAAATCGCGATGGGTTATTTGAGCGACAAGTCGAAGGGAGATAACTTCATGAACTTGTACAATCAAGCATTCTCGGACAAAGTAGCGAATGCGATTGTGGAAAATATTCCAAACAAAACGACTAAAATTGATGTTGAGAAATTTAAAGAAATCGCAGCGGCGCTTTAATTTTCGATTTGTCACACTATTTTTGAAAACCCCGCTCTTTGCGGGGTTTTCTGTGAACTAAGGTTCGTACATTTGTGTTTTGCGTATTTAATGCCAAAATATTTTAAATTTGATTTTTAAACATTGAATCCTATGTATCCAAAAGAATTATCAGGAGAAGAGTTTCGTAAATATGCAGTTCATCACCGTGGATTAAACGGTTTAGCTGTAGACCAATATATGAACCACATCGGCGATCGTCCGATGCACCAAATTGAAGACATGACACAATACATCATTGAGGAGCGCCCGATGCGTTTCGCTCAAATCGATGTATTCTCACGTTTGATCATGGACCGTATCATTTTCATGGGAGTTCCTGTGGATGATTACATGGCCAATATCATCGTGGCTCAATTGTTATTTATGGAATCTACGGATGCCAAAAAAGACATTGTCATGTATATCAATAGCCCAGGTGGATCGGTTTATGCGGGTTTGGGGATTTATGATACCATGAATTACATCCGTCCGGAGGTAGCGACTGTTTGTACTTCGTTAGCTGCTTCGATGGGTGCTGTTTTATTAGCAGGTGGTGCTGCTGGAAAGCGTTCTGCGCTTGAGCATGCGCGTGTGATGATTCACCAGCCGTCGGGTGGTGCACAAGGTCAATCACGCGACATTGAAATTACAGCGCGTGAAATCGTTAAAATTCGTCAGGAATTGTATGAGATTTTAGCCAAACATTCTGGAAAAACGTTTGAAGAAATTGAGCGTGATTCGGATCGTGACTATTGGATGAAAGCTGCTGAGGCCAAAGAATATGGTCTGATTGATGAGATTTTAACGCGTACAGTATAATTCATGGCGACAAATAAAAAAATAAGTTGTTCTTTTTGTGGCCGCACAAAATCAGTGATTGAAAACGCTGATGGTATGTTATTGTCTGGAATAGAAGGACATATTTGTAACAGCTGCATTCAACAAGGCTATGAGGTGATCAAGGAGGAGTTAGGAGCTCCTGCTTTGACCAATGCAAATCATCAATTTGAATTGGTGAAACCGAAAGACTTGAAAGCCTATTTAGATGAGTATGTGATCGGACAAGAAGAGGCAAAGCGTCATCTTTCGGTTGCGGTATATAATCATTACAAGCGTTTGATGCAGCCTGCTTCCGCAGATGATGTGAAGATTGAAAAGTCTAATATCTTGATGGTTGGCGAAACAGGAACGGGTAAAACTTATTTAGCTCGAACGCTGGCGCAAAAATTACAAGTTCCTTTTTGTATCGCAGATGCCACGGTAATTACCGAGGCTGGTTATGTGGGTGAAGATGTGGAAACCATTTTAACGCGTTTGCTTCAAGCAGCGAATTACGATGTAGAGAAAGCGGAATGTGGGATTGTCTTCATTGATGAGATAGATAAAATTGCGCGTAAATCGGATAATCCTTCCATCACACGTGATGTGTCGGGGGAAGGGGTCCAACAAGCCTTATTGAAATTATTGGAAGGATCGATTGTCAACGTACCGCCGCAGGGTGGTCGGAAACATCCGGATCAAAAAATGATCGCTGTTAACACGGAGAATATTTTATTTATCTGTGGAGGGGCTTTTGATGGCATTGACCGCCATATTTCGAAGCGTTTAAATGCACGGCCGATTGGTTTCTCAGGAGACGATACATTCCATGATTCATTCGAGAAGGATCAAATTATGAAGTATGTTTCGGCACAAGATTTGAAATCTTTTGGGTTAATTCCTGAATTATTAGGTCGTTTGCCGGTTGTTACTTTCTTGAATCCATTGGATGCGAAGGCTTTGTTGTCTATCTTGACAGAACCTAAGAATGCTTTGGTCAAACAGTATGAGAAATTGTTCTCTATGGAAGGTGTCGCCTTGCATTTTTCACCTGAAGCGTTAAGCTATATTGTGGAACAAGCGATGCAATATAAATTAGGTGCGCGTGGATTGCGTTCCATCATGGAGGCGATCATGACTGATGCGATGTTTGAAATTCCATCGCAGACGGAATTAACCGATTTTACCATCGATTTGACCTATGCCAAATCGAAGTTCGAGCGTACTGTGTTTCACCAAATGAAAGTTGTTGCATAATATGAAAAGGATCGTATTGTTATTCATTTTAGCTATCATAGCTAGTTCATGTGCGAAAAAGGCCGTTGTTGCTGCTTTCGCACCTTCGGCTGTATCTGCCGAACCCGCAAAAGCACCCGTAAGCGAAGCTGAAAAACAACGTGTGATGAATGAGCTTGCTCCAACGAACAACAAAAATCAACCTGCTCCGAATCACGTCCAACAAAATAGCATCGAGGCATCATTGCCTGCTGTTGCGGCTCCGGTAGCACCGAAGGCTCAACAGGAAACGGCAGCTATACATATTGATCGTATTTTAGATGCAGCCTCTGTCAAGTCTTATATTCATAAGGCATCCTTTAAAAAAATTAAGGCAGCACCTCGTGGCGCGCGTAACTGGGCGCCCCAATTGAAAATTGGTTTAACTTTATTGGCTATCGGCGTTGTTTTAGCTGTTTTCGGTTTAGGCTTTGTTGGCGGACTCGCTGCCCTCATCGGATTATGTTTCACCATTGTAGGACTTTTGGTTACCTATTAGGATGAGGCCATCTTTGGTTTTTTTACATGGCTTTGGGGAAGATGCTCGCATATGGGACGACTTTATTCCACGTCGATTTTCTGATGAAGTCATTCATATTCCGAATTACGCTGATTGGGCTGATTGCTCAAGCATCGCTGCGTATGCTCGAAAAATCGAAGAGGCTCTTCCACAAAACGAAACTTTCGTGCTAATGGGGCATTCCATGGGTGGCTACATTGCCTTAGAAATAGCCAAACAATTTCCAGAACGAATTCAAGGAGTTGTGATGTTGCATTCCACTCCGCTCGCTGATTCAATAGAAAAGCAGGCTCAACGGGATAAAACGGCAACTTTCATTCAAGAACACGGTTCTGAGACCTTTATTAAATCTTTTGTTGCTAATTTGTTTGCCCCCGAATTTGTGGTCGCCCATCGTCATTTGATGGAAAAATTGGCTAATCGCTATGTTACGATCTCTCAAGCTGGTTTAGTTGCTGCAACTTTGGCCATGAAAGTACGAGCCGATTTAGTAGGATTCGTGCAGTCTACCAATATCCCAATGTTATTTGTGTTAGGCGAAAAAGACCCGTTGATTCCCACGGATTCGATTGTAGAAGTTTTGAAAGGGAAAGCCCAACATAAATACGTAATTTTATCTGCCGTTGCGCATCAAGGTTGCTACGAAGCTCCTGAGGAAACGTATGCGGCGATTAATCAATTTATCAACGAGATTCATGCCTAAGATTATCGTGGCCCTTGATGGCTATTCTTCTTGTGGAAAAAGTACAACGGCCAAACGCGTAGCCGCCAAATTGCATTATGCATTTGTGGATACAGGCGCGATGTATCGGGCTGTAGCATTGTATTTTCATCGGAATCAGGTTGATTTGGCCAACAAAGAAGCTGTGGCAGAAGCCTTGAAACATATAGACATTACGTTTGAATTTAATCAACAACGACAAGCCTCAGATACCATTTTGAATGGGGAGAATGTTGAGGTTGAAATTCGCAAAATGTATATTTCAGAAATGGTTAGCCAAGTTGCTGCTATTACGATTGTACGTAGGGCGATGGTCGCTCAGCAGCAGCAGATGGGGAAGAAAAAGGGGATAGTGATGGATGGTCGTGATGTAGGAACCGTCGTTTTCCCAGACGCAGAAGTGAAAATCTTTATGACGGCGCAGCCGCATATCCGTGCCCAACGCAGAAAATTGGAATTGTTGCAGAAAGGGGAGGACTTGCCCTTAGAAGATATCATTGAAAATTTACGGATGCGTGACGAGATTGATTCCAATCGTGAAGAAGGTCCACTGAAGCGCGCGGATGATGCGATTGATTTAGATACCTCCTTTCGCAGCATGGACGAACAAGTCGATTTTGTCTTAGCGCAAGTTGAACGTGTCAAACGTGAAAACAAATAAACCCTATTTACTGGTTGGCCAAGGAATCGCAGGAACTGTTCTCGCGCATCATTTCTTACAGGCCAACATTCCCTTTGAGATTTGGGATTCGCCCAAACATTTTAATTCTTCCTATGCTGCTGGAGGAATTTTCAACCCCGTTACGGGTAGAAAACTCGAAAAAACCTGGTTGGCGGACGAGTTGTTTGATTACCTATTTTCTTTTTACCAACAGTTAGAAAAGACCTTATCAGCTTCTTTTTTTTATCCGATGCCTTTGTATCGTCCCTTTGCAAATGCTGAGATGAAACAATGGTTAATGGATCGTAAGCCTCAAATCAATCATGATTTTTTGACTTGGGAGGAAGATGGCGTATGGGTGAAGCAAGCGGGATGGGTTGATGTAGCCAGTTTGTTACGTCATTCCAAAAACTATTTCAAAAGCTTAGGAATCTTTTCAAAACGTACATTTCAGGAAGAAGATGCAAGCAATTTCGAAGCCATTATTTATTGTGAAGGTTTTCATGCCACGCAAAATCCATTTTGGAATAAACTGCCATTTCTTCCTGCCAAAGGGGAATTAATTCGATTTCACTCGAACGAACCATCTCGTGATTCTATTTTAAACAAAAATGGATTTATCCTTCCCTTGCCTGATGGAGCTTACAAGGTAGGAGCAACCTACCGTTGGGATGAATTTACTCCATTTCCTACGGCATCTTCCCAGGATGAGCTTATGTCCAAATTAACGAGTATGGGTGTTTCTAAATATGAGCTATTGGAAACCTATGTAGGGATTCGGCCTGCAACACAAGATCGAAGGCCTTTTGTTGGGATGCTTGTTGGTAATAACAAGGGAATCTTTAATGGTTTCGGGTCAAAGGGGGTGTCTTTGAGCCCTTATTTTGCCCAATCTTTTGTACAAGCAATCAAGGGGGACAAAGAACTCGATCCAGAAGTTTCAATTCATCGATATTCGCATTTATTTTCGGTATAAATCCTTAAATTTGATTTCGTGTAAAATTCTGTCGGATGCGCTTATTCCGTTTGTTTCTTTTGGGCTTATTGGCAAACCTGTTCATGCAGGAATTGCATGCGCAGGATTTTTATCCGAGCCAACGTACTTGGGACAAGACACGCATTCAAAATCAAAAGTTCAGTTGGAAGTATCTTGCCAATCAAAATTTCGAGGTCTATTATTTTGGCAAAAATGAGCCTTTGGCTAGAACGACTCTACAAATTTTAGATGCTGATTTTCAGCGGATTACAAATTTACTCTCTTACACGCCTTATCAAAAGACTCGAATTTTTGTTTATCCTTCCGGGAATGAATTAGCACAATCAAACAGTGGTATTAGTTATGCAAGTGCCCAAGAGGCAGAGGACGAGAATCGAGCTAAGTTTCGAATCGAAATTGCCTATCAAAATCAATATCAGGCGTATAAGCAGAATTTGCTAAAGCAGCTATCTCAAGTATATCTGCATGATATTTTATATGGTGGAAGCATTAAAGATGCCTTACAAAATTCACTCCTGTTATCTGTTCCCGAATGGTTTACCGCGGGCTTGTCGGCATACCTAGCTACCGGGGAAACAGCGCAAATGAATCAGTATATGTATCAAGTAGTCGTTGCGAATAAGGTTAGAAAACCGGTTTTGGCACGAGGAATTGAAGCAGAATTTATAGGTCAATCGATTTGGTCATACATCGCAAAAACCTATGGGGCTAATCAGATTGGTAATATTGTGAATCTGACGCGTATTATACGTAACGAGCAGTCGAGTATTTCAAGTACCCTGCGCAAGCCCATTGCGAAATTCTTAAAGGAATGGTTCGAATTCTATGTGAGTGAAGCGAAGCAATACGATGTTAATGTTCAGGATGTCGCTAAAAAATCACTTTTGTCATTTGATATGACGAAAGGGGAACAGCTTCGTGATGCCCAACTTAGTCCCGATGGAAAATGGTTTGTTTATCTATTGGATGATTCAGGTCGTTTCCGCGTGTTGTTAAAATCTTTGTCGGGCAACGTCACTAAAGAGGTTTTTCGTACCGGTTTAAAAGATCCCTTGCGTAAAGAAACGAGTGTGATGCCTTTGGTTCAATGGGCCACCAATCAAGATTTGTACATTATTGCCAATCAAGATGGGAAGAGTTTTCTTCATGTTTTTCAATGGACAAAGCAAGCTTTAAAAGTTTCGAGCAAACGTAATTTAGGGGAAGTTCGCTTTTTGGATTTTGAATTGAATGTAAATGCCCAACGGATGTTGGTTCGTTCTTTCAAACAAGGTCAGGTGGACGTTGGCATTTATGATGTGCGTCGGAATCGCTTGTCACCAATTACACAAGATGCTAATCAAGAAACAGAGGCGCATTGGTGGGGAAATGATGGAGATCTGGTCTATGTGACAGATCGAATTTCGGATAGTACTTATCTGAAGGAAAAAGGGATGCTTGCCTTGAAACATTGGCGTGCTGAAGACCCGGCAAATTCGAAGGATTTGTTTGTCCATAAGGGTGTTATTCGAAACGTGAGGCCCTTATCGGATTCGTTAATTTATTTTATCAATGAGAATACCACAGGTAATGAACTTGTTTCTTATCACACGAGCGATCAAAAATTGTATCAAACCATTGTGAAATCGGGGGATTGGTCAGCATTCCGTTGGATCGGGGATCAATTATTGGTTCAAAATCGTTCGATTTTAACGGATCAAATTCAGCTCTTTGATACCAAATCTTTAGCAAGCATACCTAGTTATTTATGGTATCCTATGTTGCCTGATACTTCGTCTGCAGTGCAGCAGCCTTTGGTAAATGAGGAGAATAAACGGGTGACTGATGTTCGAAAATCACGGATAGAACGCCAACAAGCCTTGCGATTACGGAAGGATTCTAACCGATTGATGGGGCCTTTGGATTATCAAAATTCCTTTGTGCTTAATGGCTCCGAAGGGAACTTTAAGATAGATCCGATCCGAGGATTGGGCTATAGCATGGATGTAAAAATGAATGATTTATTGGAAAATCATTTGTTTAAAGTGGGTGGATATGTTTCGGCTAATATCAAGAATGTTGACCTTTGGGGGGAGTACAATTATTTGGCCAATAAAATTGATTGGACTTTACGTGTTGATCGCAAGATTTTGGATCAAGAAACGGAGGCTTTCTCTCAGAAAATTCGTTACAATCGAGTTGAGTTAAAAGCCGTGTATCCCATTAATTTGTTGAGCAAATTAAGTGTTTCTGGGATGTTTACGAATAACCGCGCCATTGATCAATACAATCTGAGTACGCCCGAGGATGTGTCTTCTTATGTGGGCGGTCGGCTTGCGTATACTTTTGATAATACGGTGTATGTGGCTGAAAATTTGCAAACAGGTTTTCGGTTTTTGACTGGCATAGAGTTTCAAAAGTCATTGAAACAGACATCTTTCACCCGAATTACCTTGGATGCGCGTAAATATCTGAAAATTTCGAATAGTCTATTTTTAGCTACGCGTGTTTCCGCTTCGCAATCTGTAGGTGATGCCGCGACACAAACCTTGTTGGGCGGTATGGATAATTGGTTGTTTATTGATCGCGAAGCTCGAAACAAAGAAAATCCCTTGGGGACCAATGGAATTG
>CALLKB010000264.1 GCA_938008575.1 uncultured Cytophagaceae bacterium
TAATCCAAATTAGATTATCTTCTAAAAACTCCCCATCTTTGGGGAGTTTTTTTATTTATATAGCCTTATGAAAAGAATAGCCATTGATATGGATGACGTGATGGCAGACACCACGTTAAAAATTATACAGTACATCAACGAACGAATCGAAAGTGATTATACTTACGAAGGTTTAATGAACGCTCAAGACCACGAGAAAAAGGCGTTTTATGAGAGCTATATCTCCAACAACGATTTTCTGTGGGAACCAGGCTTTTTTGAGGATATTCAGGTAAAACCCAATGCGGTTGAAGTGATCCTTTCCCTACAGGAAAAGTATGAAGTTTTTATTGTTTCCGCAGCTACGGAATTTCCAAATTCCATGAAGGAAAAATTAAATTGGATGGCTAAACATTTTCCTTTTATTGGATGGCAACATACGGTATTTTGTGGTCATAAGCACATGATATTAGCTGATTACCTAATCGACGATCACGAAAAGAATTTAAAGACATTCACAGGAACACCACTCCTATTTACGGCACCCCATAATTTACATATACATGATTATGAAAGAATGAATACATGGTTAGACGTTAAAGCTAGATTATTAGGATGAGCCAACTGATTAAAAACCGCCTGAGCATTGGTGTATTATTTTTACTATGTGGATTAAACTTTGCTACCTGGGCTACTCGCATTCCAGATTTCAAGTATTTGTTGCATTTATCTGACGCAGCATTAGGCACCGTTTTAATGGGCTTGCCTTTGGGTTCTTTAGTTTCCTTACCTCTTGCAGGTTGGTTAATATCCAAGTTTAACTCCAAAATGATTTGCATCGTAGCTGTTTTCCTTTACATGCTGATTATACCCATTATAGGATTTAGCGCCAATTCATACATGCTTTTTGTTTGCTTATTCTTCTTTGGGATGGCAGGTGATATTTTAAATATAGCGATGAATACCCAAGTCGTGGCCTTGGAAGCTAAAATGAATAAAATCATCATGTCTTCCTTTCATGCCATATTTTCCATTGGGCTCATGTTAGGAGCATTATTGGGCGGATATTTATCTAGAATGGGATTTGATTTTCAAACCCATTTCTATCTGATTGCTATTATAAACTTACTTTCAATTCCTGTATTTTATCCCAATTTATTAAAAGATGAGGCTAAGAAAGAAGATGATCAAAAGCCAAAATCATCCATTTTAAATCTAGGACCCTATTTAACAATTTTAGCATTAGTCGCATTTTGCGGTATGCTGTGTGAAGGAGCTATGGCAGATTGGATTACACTATATTTCAAAGAGGATGTTGATTTGTCTACCTATGCTACCACCATAGGATTTTCTTCATTCGCATTAGCTATGGTTGTGGGCCGATTCACGGGAGATTATATTTCTCAAAACTTTGGGGTTCGTAATATTCTAACGCTCAATGGATTATTGATTTCTGCAGGAATGTTACTTACCTTATTTGTTCCTACAGTCGAAGTGAAAATACTAGGGTGTTTTTTAACCGGATTAGGTATTTCTACGATAGTACCCCTAATCTATTCACAGGCAGGGAATCAGAAAAATATAGAACCTGCAATCGCGATTGCAGGTGTCTCAACAATTGCATACATCGGTTTTTTAATTGGTCCCGTATTAATTGGATATCTCGCAGATTTTTTAAACTTGCAGAACGCATTATTTTTATTGGTCATACTTGGTATAATGGCAAGTTTTGTTGCAAATAAATTTATTAAATAGGTAAGGAATGTTAATTCATTATAAGAAACCTGAGGGCTTATTATCGGAGTATGTTGACCATTTTTGGGAAAAAAAGATGGAAGATCAAGATGATATCCCTTATGAGGTGGAAACAATATTCCCTGAAGATCAATTAGTCATTACATTTTCGCTAGGGAATCCCTATCACCGTGCCGTCCAGAAGCCCGAAGACTTCTCACCTATACAAGGTGCAATCATTGAGGCATTACATACACAAACGACCTATTATAAACATCAAGTAGGGAATCATATTTTTGGCATCAAATTTAAACTAGGTGGCTTAGCTTGCTTTAGTTCAGAAAGCTTTAAAAACTTCAATAATATAAACTCACCAATTGAAAAGTACTTTGGTTTAGCATCAAATTATTTATTACCTGCATTGCAAAGTTTATCTACTTTCGAAGAAAGAATCGATTTGTTTGTCCAATTTTTAGAGCCATTATTTATTCCTGCTCGAGGAAAGAAATGGTTAAGGTTGCAAGAATTCGTTAGTGTACTTGAATCCCAACAAGAAATTAATGCCGCCTTGTATAAAACGATAACGCGTTCATTTATCGAATTAACTGGTATTACACCCAAAGAGTATTTACAAATCAAGCGCATTAATCAATCTTTGGCTTATTTTGCCCAAAACAAATCGTCAAAAAATCAAGAATTGGCTGAGTTGTTAGGCTTCTACGATACAGCTCATTTTAACCATACGTTCAAAAAATTTACAGGTAAAACTCCTCAAAGTTTTGTGAATGAAATTGAACAAATGCAATCCAATGAATTTATCGAAGAATTCAAACAATATATCTCCCCTGAGCATTTACTTTATTATTCTTCAAAAAAGCATCAATAATTTCGATTAGTCCAAAAATTACAATTCGATTTATTTAAATATTTACTAATTTGTTCATCAAATTCGGTTAATATGAATAAACATGTAATATTTTGGTCCATTACTGTTGGGCTTGGTGGAATGCTGTTCGGGATGGATATGACGGTGATCTCAGGCGTTGAAAAAACAATCAAAGAGTTATGGCATTTAGATGATTGGACTCATGGATTTGCCATGGCCACTGCACTTTATGGTACCGTGCTCGGAGCAGCATTTGGAGGAATTCCTGCCGACAAATTTGGCCGGAAAAAAACCTTATTTTGGATTGGTTTGAGTTTCTTAATTTCTTCAATTGGAGCTGCATTAGCGAATGACGTGAATAGCTTTATGATATTTCGCTTTTTAGGTGGTTTAGGAATTGGAGCATCATCAGTGGTGGCTCCTATCTACATATCTGAAATAGCTCCAGCAAAACACCGCGGAAAACTTGTTATATCCTTCCAATTAAACATTGTATTAGGTATTTTGATTGCCTATGTTTCGAATTATTTCATTAGTGGTTTAGGTGAAAATGATTGGCGTTGGATGTTAGGGATTGTTGGCTTACCTAGTTTACTGTTTTCAATACTCATTCTATTTACGCCAGAAAGCCCTACTTTTTTATTACTTCATCGCAATGACAAAGAAGGAGCTAAAAAGGTTTTAGACCTCGTAGATCCTGATCCAATGGGTACAATCAATCGCATTTTGTCAAACCAAGCAAAGATTACAACGACAGAACGAATCTTTACGAGTAAGTATTTTAAACCTTTGTTATTGGCTTTCTTGTTCTCATTTTTCAATCAGCTATCAGGTATCAATGCGGTATTGTATTACGCACCTCGAATATTTGAAAAAGCACACTTAGATAAATCAAGCGCATTGCTTCAATCCGCGGGTATTGGTGTGGCCAATCTAATATTCACGTTATTGGGTTGGTATTTAATTGATCGTGTAGGAAGAAAAGTTTTAATGTACATCGGAAGCATTGGCTATATTGCTTCGCTTTCGTTGATAGCTTATTCCTTTTATTCGGATTCATTCGAGTTCGTACCCATGTACATCTTTGCTTTTATTGCCGCACATGCAATAGGTCAAGGTTCTGTAATTTGGGTGTTTATTTCAGAAATATTCCCTAATTCAGTTCGTGCAAGTGGCATGGCCTGGGGTTCCTTAACCCATTGGATTTTAGCGGCCCTTATAACGAACTTTTTCCCCATCTTTACGAATATATTGGGCGAATCTACCATTTTTACATTCTTTGCAATCATGATGTTTGCTCAATTGGCTTATGTGAAATTCTTAATGCCAGAAACAAAAGGGGCAACTTTGGAAGATATTGAAAGCAATATCGTAATGCACTAAATTCATCAACAATCATGATAACATTTGACCCGAACAATAATAAACCCAAGTATCAACAGCTCATTGATAGCATCGTTGACGCGATCGATTCTGGTCAATTTGATAGAGGCAAGCAACTTCCGTCGATTAATGTTGTGGCAAATGAATTTGGAATGGCTCGGATGACAGTTACGAAGGCCTATGATGAATTACGCGAACGTGGCTTAATCAATTCTCACCATGGTAAAGGTTTTTATGTAGCCTCTACGGATACGCGCAGTGCGTTAAACGTATTTATTTTAATGGATGCGTTGACACCTTATAAAGAAATTCTTTTAGAGAATATATTAGAGAATTTAGGTGAGGGAGTCAGCCATACGCTATTTTTCCATTATCACGACATCCAATTGTTTGAAAACCTGATTCAAGATAATGTAGGTAAATACAATCATTACATTATCCTCCCCCATTTTAATAAAAGTGTATCAGGAATTCTTTCAAAAATTCCGAAAGACAAATTATTGATCTTGGATATTGATGTGAAGGAATTCGGTCCTGACGCTGCCATCTTGTTTCAAGATTTTGAATCCAATATTTACCAAGGCTTATCAGAATGCTTACCGAAGCTAAAAAAATATGATTCTCTGAATCTAGTTTTAAGTAGCAAAAGCTTTCAATACACCCCCAATGGCATAATTAATGGATTTACTCGTTTTTGCACGGATCATTCCATAAGTCATGACATAATTCCCGATTTAGAGGAAGATGTCGATATTGTTGAAAAACAAGCATATATCGTTTTTCGGGAATTTGATTTAATTAAAATGATCAACTGGTGTACGAAAAGGAACTGGAAATTTGGTACAGATATCGGAGTCATTTCCTATGATGATACTCCTTTAAAAGAAATTATCTCAGAAGGAATTTCTGTTATTTCAAATGACTTTGCATTGATGGGAAAACGCGCTGCGCAAATGATCTTAGAAAAGTCAAAGGGACGTTACCCCAATGACTATTACTTTATCGACCGAAATTCTTTATAAATGTAGATTAACATTAATCCACTCGCCGTCGAATTGTGCATTATACTTTTTGTAAAATTCAATGGCGGGTGTATTCCAATCCAATACTTGCCACATCATTCCTGTACATTTTGTCTGCTTGGCCTCTTCTATACACGCCTCAATTAATTTTTGACCAATACCTTTACCCCGAAATTCATCTTTCACATATAGATCTTCTAAATAAAAGCGCTTCCCTTTCCAAGTTGAGAAACGAAAATACCATAATGCAAATCCCGCCAATTGACCTTCATAATAAGCTAAATAAGAGAAGAAAATCGGATTATCACCAAAACCGTTCTCGATATAATCTTGTACCGTTGCGGTAACTTCATTGGGTGCTTTTTCAAAAAGAGCTAAGGAATTCACAAGCTCTAATATGCTCGGAATATCCTCTTGTTTGGCTCGACGTAATTCAATCATTTTAATCGTTGGTGAATTTTCTAAGTTTCGTTAATAAGTTATCAAAATCTTCTGGAAATTGGCTCTCAAATTGCATCCATTCATGCGTCGTAGGGTGTTCAAATCCAAGCGAATAGGCGTGCAAAGCTTGACGGGGACACACCTTAAACATATTATCAACAAATTGTTTAAAGTTCGTGCGTGTACTCATGAAACGAATCTTATCTCCCCCATAGGATGAATCTGAAACCAATGGATGACCCATTGATTGTGCATGAGCCCGTATTTGGTGCGTCCGACCCGTTTCCAAGTTAAATTTAACAAATGAACAAAAACCAAAAGACTCGATAACTTCGTAGTGTGTAATGGCTAATTTACCCTCTTCACTCTCTTCAGGAAGCATATACATGATCTTACGGTCTTTGGGATGACGCATAATTTTACCTCGCAACGTACCTTTTGATTCTTTAGGAACTCCCCAAAGTATCGCATAATACGTTCTTTCAATTGTATGATCGAAAAATTGCTTAGCCAAATACGTCATGGCAAATTCAGATTTGGCAATGACCAATAAACCCGAGGTATCTTTATCGATTCGATGCACTAAACCTGGCCTGATATTATTATTACCAGGTAAATTTTGGCAATAATATAATAATCCATTAACCAAAGTACCTGTCCAATTACCATGTGCAGGGTGAACAACCATCCCAGGCTCTTTGTTGATAATCATTAAATCATCATCCTCATAGACGATGTTAATTGGAAGGTCTTCAGGAATAACCTCATTGTCACGAGGAGGCGTTGAAAATGAAACAGAAATTTCATCAAATGGCTTTACCTTATAATTTGACTTAATGAGTTGGTCATTAACTTTTACTGCACCAGCTTCTATACCGGTTTGGATTTTTGACCGACTGGAATTCGCAATTTTAAGTAATAAATATTTATCTATTCTTAACAATTGTTGACCTTTGTCAACAACAAAGTTATAATGCTCAAATAAATCATCTTCTGATTCAATTGGGTCTATTTCTGGATCTATGGACATCTTACAATTTGAAAAACAATACTTACGTTTACCATCGGCAATCGATGAAATCCATGATGAACTCTTTGATCAAAAAGGAATACGTGTTTTTGTCAAACGAGATGATTTGATTCATCCCATCATCAGTGGGAATAAGTGGCGCAAATTACGGGAATATATTCAAATAGCGCAATTTAATGAACATAAGCATCTAATTAGTTTTGGAGGAGCTTATTCAAATCATTTGTATGCGCTTGCTTTTGCAGCCAAAGAATTAGGCTTTGCAGCCACAGGCATCATAAGAGGTGATGAATTAACTAGTCGGAGCAATTTGTATTTAAGCCAAATGGAAGCATGGGGGATGGATTTGCAATTTGTTTCTCGGTCGAGTTATCAAAAGAAAGAGATACCGCAAGAGATTAATACAAGTAACGCCATCATTATTGCCGAAGGTGGTTATGGGAAAATGGCTATAAAAGGTATCTTCAACATAGCTTTAGAAATAAGTGGACAGAATTTTGAGCATATCATATGTCCAATCGGTACAGGGACAACCTATCTTGGCCTTTGTGAATCGTTAGAAAAAGCAGCTATACATGGCATATTAACACTGAACAATTTCCAAGAAATAGAATCAAACGCTGTCGAATTAGGAATTCCAACCCAGCAGATATATGATGCCTATATTTTTGGTAAATATGCGAGGCAACCCGAAGAATTGGTCAATTTTTGTCAATTGTTTGAACAAAAACATCAAATAAAAATAGAGCCCATTTACACAGGAAAGATGTTTTATGGACTCTATGATTTAATACAAAAGGATAAATTCAAACCTGGAAGTAACATATTAGCGCTGCATACAGGTGGGATTAAATCTTAACCCACAGATCCTTCTAGGGATATAGCTAATAATTTTTGGGCTTCAACGGCAAATTCCATTGGTAGTTGATTTAGTACCTCTTTTGCGTACCCATTAACAATTAATGCTACGGCAGTTTCAGAAGACAAACCGCGTTGGTTACAATAGAAAATTTGATCCTCCCCTATTTTTGAAGTAGTTGCCTCGTGTTCAACAGAAGAAGAACTATTCTTTACTTCCAAATATGGGAACGTATGTGCACCACACTTATCACCTAACAACAAAGAGTCGCATTGCGAAAAATTCTTTGATTTATCTGCTTTACGAGCAACTTGAACTAAGCCACGGTAAGAGTTTTGTGAAAAACCTGCTGAAATACCTTTCGAAACAATTCGAGATTTCGAGTGCTTACCTAAGTGAATCATTTTGGTTCCCGTATCGGCTTGTTGGTAATTATTCGTAACAGCCACAGAGTAAAATTCTCCAATCGAATAATCTCCTTTTAATACAACAGATGGGTATTTCCAAGTTACAGCAGAACCAGTTTCTACCTGCGTCCAAGATAATTTAGAATGAGCACCATCACAAATTCCGCGCTTCGTTACGAAATTAAAGATTCCTCCTTTTCCTTCTTTATCCCCAGGATACCAGTTTTGAACCGTGCTATATTTAACCTCTGCTCCTTTGTGCACAAATATCTCTACTACCGCAGCATGTAATTGGTTTTCATCCCGCTGAGGCGCTGTACAACCTTCTAAATAACTCACGTACGAATCTTCATCGGCAATAATTAAAGTACGCTCGAATTGGCCAGTACCTGCTGCGTTTATACGGAAATAAGTAGAAAGTTCCATTGGGCAACGTACGCCTTTAGGGATGTAACAGAAAGAACCGTCAGAGAAAACAGCTGCATTCAATGCAGAAAAGAAATTATCTTTCACTGGAACAACACTTCCTAAATATTTCTTAACTAATTCAGGATGCTCTTTAACAGCCTCAGAAATGGAACAAAAAATAATCCCTTTCTCAGCTAAAGTTTCTTTGTAGGTTGTAGCTACTGAAACGGAATCGATAACGGCATCAACCGCAACAGCAACACCCGAAATACGTTTTTGTTCGTCGAGCGAAATCCCCAACTTTTCGAAAGTACGACGCAATTCTGGATCTATTTCATCCAAAGAATTAATCGTTTTCTTAGGCTTAGGAGCTGAATAATATTTTAAAGCTTGATAATCTGCTGGTGTATACGTCAAATTAGCCCAATCCGGTTCTTTCAACGTTTTCCAGTGATTAAATGCGGCTAATCGCCACTCAAACATCCATTCTGGTTCATTCTTTTTATCAGAAATGAAACGAATAATTGATTCGTCTAAACCCATCGGGGCTTCTTCAGTTTCAAAATTGGATTCAAATCCATATTTATAATCTGAATTTGTTACCTCCAATAAAATATCATCTGGGTGCTCTGCCATCTCTTTAAATAATTAGAATACAAAATTACGAATCAAATTATAAAATAGAAGCAATTATTAAGAACGAATCTAAATAAATTAAAATAAAGGCGTATTTCGTATTAAACTTTCTTCCAATGAGATAAAAGTCTCCGTTCGCTGAATACCTGTTACGCGTTGAATTTTATCATGAAGTACTTCACGAAGGTGTTGGGTATCCCGACAAATAATTTTAGCAAAAATACTGTAAATACCGGTCGTATAATGGATATTAACTACTTCTGGAATAGCTTCCAATTGTTTAGCCACATCCTCATACAAGGAGCTTTTGTCTAAATAGATACCTAGGAAAGCTGTAATATCCCAGCCAATTTTGGAATAATCAATTAATAACTGTGCCCCTTTAACGATTCCTAAAGATTCCATTTTTTTCATTCGAACATGAACGGTTCCCCCGGATACATCTAATCGTTGGCCTATTTCAGTATAAGGCAAATTCGCATCTTCTACGAGTATTTCTAAAATCTTATAATCTAAAGGATCTAAATCCGCTTTCTTGTCCATTCGAAATTTTCAATAATTAGGTTAAATTTTTAAAAAATATCCAACAAATTGATATTTTTCTTTAAATATTTTGAAATAAATAAAAACATCTTTTATATTTGTGTCAAGATAATTACAAAGGTAGTTATTTTTTCACTGTAGGGTGATGAAATTGGCAGACGTGCCCTCCTGTCTCGGGGGTGGTGAGTTCAGGATAAACACGGCATAATGGGTTGACCACTAAATCAGTTCTGTGTCGCGGCTAACTGCACCTTGGAGGTTCGAATCCTTCTCCTACAGCATTTTAATTAATTTGGTTTTTAGTTTGTTGATGAAGTGTAATGTTAAAAGCAATCTTATTTTAGGATTGCTTTTTTTATTTAAAAATAGTCTATAAATTTAGTAGAATTAATATTAACCTAAACCCCTTTTGTTATGTCATTACATTTAGGCGATATCGCACCGAATTTTAGTGCTGAAACAACACAAGGTCCAATCAATTTTCATGAATGGATCAATAATTCATGGGTCATGCTTTTTAGTCACCCAGCAGATTTTACTCCTGTTTGTACAACAGAACTAGGTAAAACAGCATTGTTAGCAGGAGATTTTGCGAAACGTGGTGTAAAGGCAATAGCTATTTCTGTAGACGATTTAGATTCACACAATAAATGGGTACCCGATATTGAAGAAGTTAATAATGTAAAAGTAAACTTTCCCATCATTGCGGATCCCGAAAAAAAGGTGGCATTATTATATGACATGATCCACCCAAATGCTTCAGAAAAAGCAACCGTACGTTCCGTTTTCATTATTGGGCCTGATAAGAAAATTAAACTAACATTGACTTATCCTGCATCGACTGGTCGTAATTTCACTGAGTTATTACGTGTCATTGATTCGTTGCAATTAACGGCTAATTATCAAGTGGCCACACCAGCAGATTGGACAAATGGCGAGGACGTAATTATTACGCCTGCTGTATCCAACGAGGACGCAGTAACAAAATTTCCCAAAGGCTTTACAACCATTAAGCCATATTTAAGAAAAACTCCACAGCCGAATCTATAGGGTTTAAATTTCACTTTAAGGGGTATAGGTCTAACTTATACCCCTTTTTTAATACCTGATAAAATAGTATTTTTGAAAATTAATAAGCCAAAAGTATAACACATGACCTTATCCAACATTGATTTTTCTAAAACAAAGGCCTTCCAATTATTAGTTGAAGATCGCAAGCGTTTAGCCTCCATACACTTAAAGAGTTTATTCGAAAAAGATGCTAGTCGGCAGGAAAAATTCAGTCTAATAGACCAAGATATCCTACTAGATTATTCGAAAAATATTATCGACGAAGCTTCGTTTGCAAATCTATTAAAGCTTGCAGAAGAATGTGGATTAACGGAAGCCATCAAAGCTCAGTTTTCGGGTCAGAAAATCAATCAAAATGAGAATCGTGCGGTTTTGCATACTGCATTGCGTGCAAAAGCGTCTAAATCAATCATCGTAGACGGTGATGATATTATTCCTGGCATTCAGGCAGTTAAAGATCACATGAAAGATTTTTCAAACCAGGTCATTTCGGGCGCTTGGAAGGGATATACTGGGAAAGCAATTACAGATGTGGTAAACATCGGTATAGGCGGATCTGATTTGGGTCCTGTCATGGTTACAGAAGCATTAAAGCCTTATAAGAATCATTTAAACATCCACTTTGTAAGCAATGTAGATGGAACACATATCGCTGAAACATTAAAAAAGGTTAATCCGGAAACAACCTTATTCTTAATTGCATCTAAAACATTCACGACGCAGGAGACTATGGCTAATGCGTTCTCGGCACGTAATTGGTTTTTAGCTAGTGCCAAAGATGAAGTAGCCGTATCAAAACACTTTGTCGCCTTATCAACAAATGCAAAAGCCGTTGGTGAATTTGGGATTGATGTCGCTAACATGTTTGAATTTTGGGATTGGGTTGGAGGTCGTTACTCATTATGGTCGGCAATTGGATTGTCTATCTCACTTTCAATAGGCTTTGATAATTTCGAATTACTGCTAGCGGGTGCAAATGAGATGGATGAGCATTTTGCCACAGCATCTTTTGACAAAAACATGCCCGTTATTTTAGCATTATTAGGTGTATGGTATGTAAATTTCTTTGATGCCGCTACACATGCTATTTTACCTTATGATCAATATATGCATCGATTTGCTGCGTATTTCCAACAGGGAGATATGGAATCGAATGGTAAATCTGTAGATCGTAATGGCAATCGTGTTACTTATGCTACCGGACCTGTAATTTGGGGAGAGCCTGGAACGAATGGCCAACATGCATTTTATCAATTAATCCATCAAGGAACTCAATTGATTCCTGCCGATTTTATTGCTCCTGCAATTACACATAATAAAATCGGAAATCATCATACTTTGTTAATGTCAAATTTCTTTGCACAAACAGAAGCTTTGATGAATGGTAAAACCAAAGAGGTAGTTGAAGCAGAATTAGTAAAAGCGGGACTGCCTGCAGCAGAAATTGCTCGATTAAGTCCTTTCAAAGTATTTGAAGGCAACAAGCCTACAAACTCGATTCTTGTTAAGGAAATTAATCCTAAGTCATTAGGTGCCTTAATCGCCATGTACGAGCATAAAATATTTGTACAAGGTGTTATTTGGAATGTATTTTCGTATGACCAGTGGGGAGTTGAGTTGGGCAAACAACTAGCTAATTCCATCCTACCTGAATTAGAGCATAACGAAAAAATCCATTCGCATGATAGTTCTACGAATGGATTAATTAATCAATTTAAAGCTTGGCGCTAATTAAATAGTAGCCATGTATTCAATTAATTGCGAGATGGAGAGCACACGTTGTTCTCCATTTTTCATGTCTTTTACTGACACCGATCGATCTTTAATCTCCTGTTCACCGATAACACCCACAAACGGAATTCCTTTCTTATCGGCAAATTCAAATGACTTTTTAATTTTTACAATATCAGGATAAACTTCACTTGGGATATTCGCTTTACGCAATTGGTTCGATATATTAATGGCTAATGCTTGACCTGCTTCATCGAAATAAGTAAATAATATTTGACTTGCACTGATCTGAATATCTGGAAACAGATCTAATTCGCGCATAACATCGATGATTCGTTCAATTCCAAAAGATATCCCTACTCCACTCATATTAGGTAACCCAAAAGCGGCAGTCAAATTATCATAACGTCCACCTCCTGCGATAGAACCAAAGGGCACATCGACAGATTTACCTTCATAGATTAGACCTGTGTAATAACTTAAGCCCCGAGCTAATTTAAAATCAAAAACTAAATTGGCATTGTCATATCCGTTTAAATCAGATAAACGCAAGACCGATTTGATCTCAGAAAGGCCTTCATTTCCTAAAGCATTGTCGGCAAAGAATTCCGTCAACAATTCTATCTTATCTAAATTAGAGCCTTCAAAATTGAAGAGTTTTTTTAGCGCCTCAATTTGATTCGATTGAAATCCATTCGAAGCCAATTCCAGAGCTACCGCGTCCCAACCAATTTTATCTAACTTATCGATCGAAACAGCAAAGGCAACAAAAAGATCAGTAGCACCAAGTTTATCAACAATCCCCGCTAAAATTTTACGCGAATTGATAATTAGATTCGTTCTTAAATTCAAGGAATTAAAAATCGCTTGGAACAAAGCAATTAATTCGACTTCGTTGACCAAGGAATCTGATCCAATGATATCGGCATCACATTGATAGAATTCCCGGTATCTACCCTTTTGCGGTCTGTCTGCTCGCCATACGGGTTGGATTTGAGAACGTCTAAATGGAAAGGCTATATCATTTCGATTCATCGCTACAAATCGTGCAAAAGGAACCGTTAAATCATAACGTAAGCCCTTTTCTGAAATTTGAGGAAGTAATGACTTAGAACCTAAAGCCAAAGGATCACCATTAACCTTGCTTAAATAATCCCCTGAATTGATAATTTTAAAAAGTAATTGATCCCCTTCATCACCATATTTTCCCGTCAAAACAGATAAATTCTCCATCGCTGGAGTTTCAATCGATTGAAAACCAAATGCCTCAAAATGTCTTTTAATGGTTGCAAACACATAGCTACGTATAGCCATTTCTTTAGGTCCAAAATCACGCGTGCCTCTAGCGTTTGTAGGCTTTTGTATTACTTTCATAAAACAAATTTAATTATTCGAGGGATATTATTTGATATATAACCAATAATTCCTATTTTTGCAGACCAAAATTATTATCGACATGGCCGTAACTAGACTAAAAAGAAAAGACAGAAGAAATAAAGCAGTAGCTAACAATAAAGTTGAAGCTATCAAAATCTTAAAGCAAAGACCTATTATTAAATTAGTAGATATTGAGGCTATCAAAGCTTCATTTGCTAAATAATAAATATTTCTTGAAATTAGAACCGGTATTTGATACCGGTTTTTTTTTGTTCAAAATTCAATACAAAACACTATGAAACAATCCATACTAGCCGCTATGCTTTTCGGTTTGAGCATTAGCTTCGCTTCTCAAGCGCAAGATCACCGACATGTTGTTGTTAACCCAACGAAACCTGATGCTACCGAATTTTGGGATCCAGAAGTACGCGTTGTAACACCTGGCGCTATACCTTCTGATGCAATCGTTTTGTTTGATGGTAAGAATTTAGATAATTGGGAATCCATCAAAGATGGCGGCCCAGCACAATGGAAAGTTGAAGGCGGCAAAATGACTGTAGTTCGTGGAGCAGGACATATTTCTACCAAGCAGAAATTCACAAATTATCAATTGCATATTGAATGGCAGTCCCCTATCGAGCCAGAAACCTTAAAAAGTCAGGGAAAAGGGAATAGTGGTATTTTCATGCAGGGAATGTATGAGGTACAGGTATTAAACTCATACAAAAACCGTAGTTATCGTAACGGTCAAGCAGGAAGTATTTACAAGCAAACTGCACCTTTAGTTAACGCAACTTCCCCAATGGGCGAATGGAATGTATATGACATTATTTACACAGCACCTGTATTTACGGTAAATGGTGGAATTGAAACACCTGCTTACGTTACTGTTATTCATAATGGAGTTGTTGTTCAGAATCACACTAAGATTCAGGGAACAACGGAATACATTGGCCAACCGCTAAATCCGGTACATGGCGCTGGTCCAATCAGTTTACAAGACCATGGTAACGCTGTAAGTTTCCGCAACATTTGGTTGCGCGAAATGTAATCCAATTAAAATTTTCATTAGGAAGGTTTTTTATCTGAAAAACCTTCCTTTTTTTTGTTCTATGAAACATATTATCAGCTGGGTACTTCGTCACATTCCAAGAAAAATTATCCAATTATTTGCGCATCGATTACTGAAATTTTATAGCCTATTTTTAAGGGGTTCTAAAGTTTATTGTCCTGTATGCGATCATTCCTTTTCAAAGTTTTTACCATACGGACGCTTACAGCCTAGGGAAAATGCACTTTGCCCTTCTTGTTTAAGTTTAGAAAGACATCGATTAATGCATCTGTTTCTTAAAAATGAAACCAATTTCTATACTTCAAAACCTCATGTTCTACACATAGCACCAGAATATTGCTTCATTGAAAGGTTCGAAAACTATTTAGGAGACAACTATATAACGGCTGACATTGAATCACCTTTGGCTAAGGTGAAGATGGATTTACACGATATTCCATTTCCAGATAATTCTTTCGATGTGGTATTTTGCAACCACGTATTAGAGCACG
>CALLKB010000265.1 GCA_938008575.1 uncultured Cytophagaceae bacterium
GAACTTTTAGCGCCATATTGTACGATATTAAACGTGTCTTTTTTAAATGCCGTACCTGCCACATTCGGTAATTCAAAGGCGTATTTTTGTGTAAAATCGGATTTTTTCAGAAAGCTTTTTAAATGCTCCGTCGAGTTATTTAGTGCATCAGCCACCAAATTAGCCATGCGTGTTGCCCCATAAGGCGAGAAATGCGTATCATCAGCTACGCCTTTCATGAATTTCTTAAAAATGCCAACGGGATAATGAAGGAATAGTTTTTTAGCTCCTTCGGGGCCCTCCTGTTGAATGATCGCTTTGCTCGCTTTTTCGACATCGATCAACATCACCTTTTCCTGTGCAGCTACTTCGCGAACGACATTAGGGTAGTCGGCATGCTGATCCACAAACACGCCCGTCGAATCAAATTTACGACGCTGTGTTGGGGTTAATAAAATAGGCGTTGCCCCAGCCGCACGCGTCTCTTTCACATAACGAATCAAGTTTGCACGGAAATCCGTTTGAGCGGGTGCAAAGCGAGATGTATCACTTGCTTTGGCATCGTTATGGCCAAATTGAATAAATACATAATCCCCTTTTTTTAATTGGGATTGCACCTTCGCCCAGCGACCTTCGCGGCGGAAACTTTTGGTGCTCCGACCATTATATGCATGGTTTTGAACCTCGACTGCCTCATTGAACAATTTGGCAAATGGCATACCCCAACCGGTTTCAGGAAAATCTGCGGGGATTTTGTCGGCCATCGTAGAATCGCCAATTAAAAATACGCGAAGTGGTTCGGTAGCCGAGAAGCTGAAGAGTAAAAATGTGCTGATGATCAGCGCAAAACGAAGTCTCATAAGGTCATAATTTGACCTTAAAAGCAATTAATTCGCCTGATTTACTGAAGATTTAGCGATTAATCGCCACCGAACTCAAAATCGTCTGAATGATTTGCAAACTCGTGATGTTATCTGCCTCAGCCTCATAAGTCAAAATAATCCGGTGGTTTAACACATCCGGAGTCATTTCTTTGATGTCTTCTGGCAAAACATAATCACGGCCCGCTAAGTAAGCCATTACTTTGGCCGCTAGATTTAAATGAATACTTGCGCGTGGTGATGCTCCAAATTGAATGTAATCCGCTTCCTTCGTTAAGCCATAGTCCGCTGGATTACGCGTCGCAAAAATCAATTCAATGATGTAGCGTTCCAAGGTTTCCGAAATCGTGATTTCATTAATCTCTTTGCGAATCGCCTGAATGTCCTTCAAACTCAAAATGGCCTTTGGCACATAGTTGAAGTCCATATTCGACATCTTACGCATCACCTCAAGCTCTTGTTCTTTATCTAAGTAATTTAAGAAAACCTTCAGCATAAAGCGGTCTACTTGTGCTTCCGGCAATGGAAATGTTCCTTCTTGCTCCACCGGATTTTGTGTCGCCAATACCAAAAATGGCTTGTCCAAAGGATAGGTTGTTTCGCCGATCGTCACTTGTTTTTCAGCCATGGCCTCCAACAAAGCCGATTGCACTTTTGCCGGGGCACGGTTAATCTCATCCGCCAAAATAATTTGTGCGAAAATAGGCCCTTTTTTTACTTCAAATTCGTTTTTTAAGGGATTGTAAATCATCGTTCCCACCAAGTCGGAAGGAAGTAAATCCGGTGTAAATTGAATCCGTTGGAAATGCAAATCCAAGATTTTGGCAAGTGTATTGATTGTCAATGTTTTGGCTAAACCTGGAACACCTTCTAATAGGACGTGCCCTCCGGTAAAAAGGCCAACAAGCAAACGGTTGATGAGGCGTTCTTGACCAACCACCACCTTGCCCATTTCATCAATGACTGCTTGAATTTTTTCTCTCGAATTCATATTACCATTTTTTAAAAATCACGATGACCGCCAGGATAATTAATCCAAAGCCGACGAAGTGATTCCAAGCTAATTTTTCGGACTTAACGACGAAAATAAGAAAAAGTGTGAACACTATCAGGGATAATGCTTCTTGAATCGTTTTCAATTCAAAGAAAGTAAACGGACCTCCGTTTGCTTTAAATCCTAATTTATTGGCGGGTACTTGCAAGACATATTCAAAGAACGCAAGTCCCCAACTGAAAAATATGATACTCCAAATCCCTGCATGTTTCAGCCACGATGTTTCCTTCCATTGCAAATGACCATACCAAGCGATGGTCATAAACAAGTTCGAAAGGGCCAATAAGATGATCGTAATCAATCCTCTCATCTATTGTAATTTCTTGTAACGAATACGTTTCGGTGTCGCGTCGCCTAAACGTTTTTTACGTGCTTCCTCGTATTCTGAATAGTTTCCTTCAAAATAAGTCACCTGCGAATCGCCTTCAAATGCCAAAATATGCGTAGCAATACGATCCAAGAACCATCTGTCGTGGGAAATAACCACAGCACATCCCGCAAAATTTTCAAGTCCTTCTTCTAATGCTCGCAATGTATTAACATCCAAGTCATTGGTTGGCTCATCCAGCAACAACACATTCGCACCTTCCTTCAGCATCATCGCTAAGTGAACGCGGTTACGCTCCCCTCCAGATAAATTGCCAATTTTCTTCTCTTGATCTGCTCCGTTGAAGTTGAATTTACTCACATAAGCGCGTGCATTCGATTGCTTACCTCCTAACATGATCCAATCGTTCCCTTCGGCAATGGTTTCGTAGACCGACTTCTCCGCAATTAATTGATTGTGCTCCTGATCTACATAGGCCAACTTCACCGTTTCACCCACCTCAAAACTGCCAGAATCCGGCTGTAATTGGCCCGTAATTAATTTAAACATCGTTGTTTTACCGGCACCGTTTGGCCCAATGATTCCTACGATACCTGCTGGAGGTAATGAAAAGCTTACGTTTTCATACAATAATTTATCGCCAAAGGATTTAGAAACACCTTGAACTTCGATTACCTTATTTCCCAAACGAGGACCTGCCGGTATGAATAATTCTAATTTGTCTTCTTTCTGGCGATTCTCTTCGGATAATAATTTCTCGTAAGCGCCGATACGTGCTTTGGACTTGGCTTGGCGTGCTTTGGGAGCCATACGAACCCATTCCAACTCGCGTTGTAAGGTTTTTTGACGACGTGATTCTGTCTTCTCTTCTTGTGCTAAACGATTTTGTTTTTGCTCTAACCAAGATGAGTAATTTCCTTTCCAAGGAATTCCCTCGCCACGATCTAATTCTAAAATCCATCCTGCCACGTTATCCAAGAAATAACGATCGTGAGTTACAGCAATAACTGTTCCTTTGTATTGGCGTAAATGTTGTTCTAACCAATCCACAGATTCCGCATCCAAGTGGTTGGTCGGCTCATCAAGCAATAAAACATCTGGCTCCTGTAACAACAAGCGGCAAAGTGCCACGCGACGTTTTTCTCCTCCTGAGAGCGTGCTAACAAGTGCATCAGAATCCGGACAACGCAAGGCGTCCATGGCTTTTTCCAAGCGTGTATCTAATTCCCACGCGTTGCAATGGTCAAGTTTTTCTTGTACTTCCCCTTGGCGGGCTAATAATTTATCGAAATCGGCATCCGGATCTGCAAAAGCCTCATTGATTTCATCAAACTCTTTTAACAAGTTTTTGATTTCCACCACAGCTTCTTCCACAACTTCCAGAACCGTTTTATTGGGATCTAATTGTGGTTCTTGTTCAAGCAAGCCAACACTGTAGCCGGGAGACCAAACAACATCACCCGTGTAGGATTTATCTAGTCCCGCGATGATACGAAGTAAGGTCGACTTACCAGATCCATTGAGACCTAATACCCCGATTTTAGCCCCGTAAAAGAAGGAAAGATAGATGTTTTTAATAATCGTTTTCTGTGGTGGGATGACTTTGGAAACCCGTTCCATCGAAAAGATAATCGTCTCGTTACTCATGTTATTTGCTTAAAATTTGAAAAGAACCTGCAAAGAATGTGAAATTTGTGTAAAAAAATGAATTTCGGGGGTGGAATTCTTTATTTATTCATAAAAAAATAGATAAATTGTGTCAGGATTTTATTTGAATAAATCCAATGTTAAGTCCTTGAGTTAGCGCGTTTGCTCGAAGCTCTTTATTTTAAAAACTCTATGAACCACCTCGTAAAAAATGAGTACGGATTTTGCCAAGATGGCAAAGTGTACATCAATGCCTATTTAAACTTCCCTCAACGTGAAATTGGATTTGTTCGCAATACTGAACAAGAAGCTTTAGACTACTTTGTCAATCGCTTTGAATTAGCTAAAACCAAAGTTATTCAGCTAGCATCCGAAATCAATGATGTTCAAAACAAAGGATCTTATTTGACCAAAGTCGTTCAGATGAAAGCCTATTTGGCTGAATTTGATGGCTTGGGTGATTTTGTGCCACTATTTAAGCAGCTGGATTCATTAGAGGTATTCTTGCGCGATTTGATCCAAAATAATCAAATTAAAAACCTCGAAATCAAACGTGCCCTTATTGAGGATGCGAAAGCGATTGCGGGTCAAGAAGATGTCTTGCAAGCGACGGAAGATTTGATGGAATTGAAAGCCAAATGGGTGAAGACAGGTCCAGTTGACAAGCAGTTTCAAGATAGCTTAACGGAAAGTTTTCAAGCGGTGATGGATGATTTCTTCTTGCGTCGTCGGGCGTATTTCGAAGAGAAAAATCGCCAGATTGATGAAAAGATTGCGCTGTTACAGGGCTTCATCGATTCTGTTCACCAATTGCGTAAAGCGGAAGATTTGGATGACTCAATTATCAAAGTAAAAGAATTGCAAAAAGAATGGAAGAATGTCGTAGGCTTGCCTCCAAAGAAACAATCCATGTTATGGAAGAATTTCAAGAAGGCTAATGACATGTTCTTTGAAAAATATAACCGCGTCAAAGGGATTGAATACAAACCTCGGGTAGATCCTCGTATTCAAGAGTTGACTTCCATGACAGGTGAATTGGAATTGAAATTACATGACCAAGTAAATATCGTTTCCACGGCTGATTTGGCTAAGGCTTATTTAGTCAAATGGAAAGAAATCACGGCACAAATTAAATCGGTTGACCGCCAAATGGCTGAACGATTCCGGAATGTCTGTGATAAGATATTTGAGATGAATTATCTATTACGTGTGATTTCCTATCGCCATCCTGCTTTGAATGAAAAACCGCGCATCGAGCAGTTGAAGATCATGATTAATCAAATGGATTACATGACCAAAAAGGAGCGAGGCGAGTTAGAGGATTTCATTGCGCAAGCAGAAAGTGACCGTCAAATGGAAGAGAAGCCTGTCATCAGTAAAATCAATACGCAGAAGCGTAAGATTAGCATGAAGGAATTGCTTTTGACCGGCTTTAAAACAGAACTTGACGCTTTATTAAACGCTTAATAAGCCCATCTCATTTCCTAGTGCAGGAAGGTCTAAACCATCAAATGTTCCGGATGACATCATCAGGAGATTCGCATTTGACCAGGTTTGGGCCAAAATTACCTGTTTCAGTGTTTCCGCATCACGGATGACTTTCAGATTCGGATGTTTGAAATAGGTTTTCACAACGGATTCTTCCATACGATCCATGCGTTTGATTTCGCGCGCATGTTCGCTTAAATACACAATCGCTTCATCCGCTAGATTCAAAGTTTCCGCATATTCAGGTAAGAATGCCGGATTTAAACTGCTGAATGTATGTAGCTCTAAACAGGCCACAAGTTTACGGCTTGGAAATTGATTCTTTAAAGCCTGCGTCGTTGCTTTCACTTTCGATGGTGCATGTGCAAAATCCTTATACAATAAGCTTGTTTCCGATGAAGCTACTAATTCCAAACGCTTCGCTGCACCTTTGAATGTGGCAATCGCCTCATAAAAATCGCTTTGATTTACGCCAATTTGCTCGCAGATTAAGCGTGCACCATTCAAGTTTTTCAAGCTATGTTCCCCGAAAACTTGAATCGGATACGACTTGCCATCTTCCCCTTTCAGAATAGTCTGGCCATTGTCAATTTTCGCTGGATGTGCCTCATATCCCGTTTTTTCGCAATGTTCAGGGCAGTCGGCCGTTAAATGATTTAGTACCGAATCTGTTTGGTCAAAGAATAAACTACCTGCTTTGGGTAATCCGGCAATCAAGGTTTTGAAGGAATCTGTGTAGGACTCAAAGGTTGGATAGACATTGATATGATCCCAGGCTATTCCTGAAATCAAGCAAATATGCGGCTGGTATAAAAGAAATTTCGCCCGACGGTCAATCGGAGATGCGAGGTATTCATCCCCTTCGATGATGATGATCGGAGCATCAGATAGGGAAGCCATGAATTCGAAGCCTTCGATGCGGGCGCCAACTAAATAGTCAAACTTCCGACCTAATGTCTTCAAGACATGCAAAACCATGGAGGTAATGCTCGTTTTGCCGTGACTTCCTGCAATGACGATGCGTTGCTTGTTAAGGCTTTGCTTATATAAAAAGGATGGATAGGATTCTACGGGAATACCTAATTCCTGGGCTTTCAGTAATTCTGGATTGTCAGGACGCGCGTGCATGCCCACGATGACCGCCTCCAAATCTGTCGTTATTTTTTCTGGGAACCAACCAAATTCCTCAGGTAAGATGCCGTGTTGGGCTAATAAACTTTTGGAAGGTTCATAAATCTCATCGTCGGAGCCACTAATTTCGTAGCCTTTTGTTTTCAATGCTAATGCTAAATTGTGCATGGCAGCGCCGCCGATTGCGATAAAATGTATTTTGGGCATAATAACTTAATCTGTAATTCGTTTGCAAAGTACATACTTTTATTGCAGTTTTGCACGTTTTTCCACAAACTCAAGTACGCTTGAGTACAATTCATCTGACTGAATGAAAAATTACGTCGATCTAATTGATCAAACCATTGAATTTCCAACGCGTGAATTCAATATCAATGAGAATAATGAGTTGTTGTTTAACAACGTCCCCTTGATGGAAATCATCAAACAATATGGTACGCCGTTAAAAGTTTCCTATTTACCTAAGATCTCAGAGCACATCGAAAATGCCAAATTGCTTTTTCGTAA
>CALLKB010000266.1 GCA_938008575.1 uncultured Cytophagaceae bacterium
ATGTGATCCCCCGTTTTGCTGATGACCCCTATTTTCCTGATTCGATTTGGTCACCGCGGCATCGCGATACGACTCATGCCGTTCTCAAGTCGCGACGTGAGCTTGCTAAGGGGATTCCTGAGGCGATCCGTTTGGGGATTGCCGATTTGGCGTAACCATTAATCATTAAATTAGTCGCCGTATTGACTCAATGTAAGCTATCGCATCTAAAGCTTGGCCATTGCGCTGAGATTCCCAAAGAGCACGCCCCAAGCATTCCATCATTTGATGATGGGCTTCATGCTCAGAATCTAATTTACGACTAAGTTGCTCGGCAACTAACTTGATTCCCGGGGGCTGATCAATTGAAATTTGCTCACTGATGGATAAGTGCATGGATAAATGCAAGAAGGGATTGGTTTGTCCTTGTTCAGGGGTAAATTCTTGGACGAGCGCTTCATTGTTCGACAAAATAGGGTGATACTCGGGGTGAAGCTTGATCCATGAACAGGCTATCATCTCAAGGGGCGTTAATACACCCCCGGTTAACAGTTTTTGCCACGCTCCGCAAAAAAATTGTCGAACCTCATCGCGACTTGGATTAAACAGCGCCACGTATTTTTCCTTGATTGGTTTTATGTCGATACGAGCATAAAGGCTCAACGATGCATTGTGCACAATCCGGATTGCGAGCCTTACATACATAGCGGCCATGCAAAATCAACCAATGGTGTGCCGTCGCGATGACCTCGTCTGGTAAATTTTTGATCAATGCCATTTCCACTTTGAGCGGAGTATTGGCTGTTTTAGGTACGAGACCTAAGCGTTGGGATACCCGAAACACATGGGTGTCCACGGCCATAGCTGGCTGGTTGTAGATGACCGAAGCGATGACATTGGCAGTTTTTCTTCCCACACCCGGCAAGCTTTGCAAGTCTTCCATCGTTTCAGGAACCTCGCCAGCGAATTGGTCGGTGATTTTTTGGCCTAAACCTAGGAGGTGTTTGGCCTTATTATTCGGATAGGAAACAGAGCGAATATAGGAGAAAATTTCTTCTACGCTTGATTCTGCCAATGATTTTGCATCTGGGAAGCGCTTAAATAAGGATGGAGTGACTTGGTTGATACGTTTATCGGTACATTGTGCGGACAAAACTACCGCAACAAGTAATTCGAAGGGATTCGAATAGTGCAACTCGGTTTCTGCTTCCGGAAATCGCGTGGAAAAGTGCTCCACAAATGCCTTAAATCGCTCCTTTTTTACCATTTTACAATCCTTTACTTATTGTCCAAAACCAATTAAGCACAACCAAAGTGATCAAAATAGCTGCCACTGCCGGTTGTTTGCATTTGTTTTCTACCCAAATATACAACCGAAACACCCAATCCCCGCCGCTCAGTAGATCGTAAATGACCCCAATAGGTAATAATAGGGCAGCTCCTACCACAATGCCCAATGGATTCCCCAGGCGCCAATTCCCTTGAATAAAGCGAGTTGTTCCACAGGCGGGGCAAGGAATGCCGGTGATAGCTTTGAAAAAACAGGTAAAGTCAATTCCTAACCAGAGGTAAATACAACCGGCACTACATGCCATTAGAAGGATGACATAGAGCTTGTTGCGGCTCATTAAAGTATATACGGTTGTAGTTTTTTGAAATTATGATGGCGTGTTGCATCCATG
>CALLKB010000267.1 GCA_938008575.1 uncultured Cytophagaceae bacterium
GCCTAGATCCGTCACAATGACTCCATGTTCACCCCAAGTCACGAGCTCATCCAAGGCCAATTCATCGAGTTCATGAAAAGTATATTGGCGGAGTAATGCCAAATCCTCTTTAGCAAAATGAGTCTTGCCACGGCAGGCCACATCAAGAATATATTGCCGCATTTTTTGATCAACTTCATCCAAGAAATAGCCCTTAAATACCGCTAACTCGCCCTGATTAATCTGTTCATAATATTCCTGAATCGTCTTTTTATTTTGGGCAAATCCATAATAGATATCGCTGATACTCGAGACGCCTAAACCTAACAGCATGCCGGTTTGTTGGACCGTATAGCCCATGAAATTGCGATGCAAATTTCCTGCTTCATGTGCCTGAACCATTAAGTCGCCGGGCAAGGCAAAATGATCCATCCCAATATCCGTATAACCCGCTTCCATGAAACGTTTTTTTCCCTTTTGATACAGTTGCATTTTTTCATCCGCCGATGGCAAGTCGTTTTCATCAAAGAGCCGCTGGGCCTTACTCGTCCAGGGCACATGCGCATACGAATAGAAAGCAATACGATCAGGCTTGATTTCCAAAGCATCTTGAATCGTTTTTTCCAAACGCGGCAAGGTCTGCAAAGGCAAGCCGTAGACCAAATCTAAATTCACGGATTCATAGCCAATCTCACGTGCCCATTG
Source organism: uncultured Cytophagaceae bacterium (assembly GCA_938008575.1). Lineage (GTDB taxonomy): Bacteria > Bacteroidota > Bacteroidia > Cytophagales > Spirosomataceae > Aquirufa > Aquirufa echingensis. Next base: position 685 of record CALLKB010000267.1, read on the forward strand.
AACCACTTGGACGACATGCGCGTGCGGCTGAATTCGATTAATTACTTTTTGGACTTCCGGATTACTGTCCTGCATGCCAAAGCTCACCCGATTAAATCCGAGATCAAATAAGGTTTGTAAGTGTTCGCGGGTCGTGTTATTCGGATGGCCTTCAAATCCTAACTCATGATCCGACGGGACCACGGCATCCGCCAAAATACATTCAATCAAATGCTTTAAATTCTCAGGCGAAAAGAAGGTAGGCGTACCACCGCCTAAATGTAATTCACGAATCACAGGTTTATGAGGCATCATTCCTCGGTAAATTTCCCATTCCTTCAACAAGGCTAACATATACGTTTCCTCGACCGAATGATTCGTGGTAATTCGCTTATTACACCCACAAAAAGTGCATAAACTTTCACAAAAAGGAAGATGCAGATATAGGCTTATCTCGCCGCTTTCTTCAAAGCGTTGGGTAAATAAGGATTTCCAAGTTGGGACATCTATCGTCTCATCCCAATACGGAACCGTCGGATAGGACGTATACCGCGGGATGGGGACATTGTATTTTTGAAGTAAGTCGAGAGATACCTGTTGCATAGTTTGCAAAGGTAAAAGCTAGCGTGGCGGGCAAAAATGATATACGTCAGCTAAACTGGTAGAGACGCATACCTCGCGTCTATTTTCACCGATGGGTTACGAATGCCCTCAAACAAATACTTCAAAAAATCGGCGCGATAATGCGCCTTAAACTTTGGCAAACCTTAAAGGATTGCCAAAGGGGCTTCGCGTCACTACAATTAAATCCCTCCCGAAATCTTAAACACCCAGGCATATTGACACGGACTATTTCCCGGCGTAATCGCTGGAGGTACAATGCTTAACGTGCCATTTTTAAAGCTCGATTTGATTGCAACATGAGAACCCAACAAACTCACGGAGGCAGGTTTTTTAATTCCTGCTACCTGCAATGCGGCCGTTGGGAATTCCGTCGAAATCAGATATAAATCCTTGCCTTTTTGCGTGAAATATTGTTTGCTCGCAGGCGTAACTTTCGGTGCGTTCGCCCATTTGCGTGTGCCGTAAATCCCTTCCCCATTCACCTTTAACCAAGATCCAATATCGGTCAAACGTTGTTGCATAATCACCGGAATCCGACCATCCGCCGTTGGCCCAATGTTCAACAATAAATTCCCGCCACGAGCCACTTTATTAATCAACATGTGTACCAACTGCTCCGAACTCGAATAGTCTTCCAAATTTTCATTTCGGTTATAGCCAAAAGAGCCCGCGATACCTCGGCATTCCTCCCAAGGTTTGGCGAATTCGATTCCATTTGACGTATCTTCTCCGTGTACAAAATCATATTCTGTCGTGTAAAATCCGCCATGTTTAGAGCGGGTTTCTTTACCCCAACGGTCATTCACGACAACATTTTGCCGAACCGGAGAGTCTGTATAAAGCCAAGATAAAAACTCCGTACTACGCAATTTATCTGACGTATAATCCCATTCGCCATCCGTCCAAACCAAATCCGGATGGTAAGTATTCACCAAATCCTTCAATTGTGGAAACATGTGTTGGTCTATGTATTCATTCAACGTCTCCTTTTTATACAAGGGATTGTACCATTCGAGCAGCGAATAATAATAACCCATTTTGATGTTTTTGCTTTTGACAGATTTGGTCAGATCGCCCAACAAATCTCGGTGCGGACCCACATCTACGGCATTCCAATTCCAAGATTGCTTTGAGGGCCAAAGAGTAAAACCCTCATGGTGTTTGGAAGTCAAGACCACATACTTCGCACCGGCATTTTCGAATAATTGAGCCCACTCATCTGGCTGAAACATTTCGGCTTTAAAATGTTGGGTAAAGTCTTGGTATTTCACATTGGGACCAAAGGCCTTGTTATGAAAATCAGTAAAAAAATGCTGCGTTTTATTCGGCTCCTGCCAGCGGCGCCAATACCATTCCGCATAGCGATCATAGACTCCTACTTTATCGCGTGCTGAGGGACTATAAGCCGGCACAGAATACAAACCCCAGTGGATAAATATGCCAAATTTGGCATCTTCGAACCAAGCAGGAACCGGTCGGCTATCAATGGATTCCCAATTTGCCTGATAGGCTTTTTGACCAAAAAGACTCCCAGAAATCAGACAAAGGCACAAAAATAAGTATTTGATTTTCATATGGTTTAGCATAAAGAAGGGTAAGTTAATTAAAATTGCTAAATTCAAAAATCTAAACCTTTGGAAACCTGATGCAACAATGGACCTGTACCCAACCGGGAAGTTTTGAATTACAAGAAGCAGAAATTCCCCACCGCCCTGTCGGGTTTTCTCTTTTACGCACGCAGGCGATAGGGATTTGTGGGACCGACATCCATGCGTTTGCGGGGAACCAACCCTTCTTTCAATATCCAAGGATTCTAGGACATGAATTAGCCTTAGAGGTGGTGGAGTCGGAACAATTTCAAACGGGCGAGCTCGTAACAATCATCCCCTATTTTCATTGTGAAGAATGCGGAGCATGTCGACAGGGGAAAACAAACTGCTGTGAAAAAATGCAGGTTTTTGGTGTGCATGTTGATGGAGGCATGCGCGAATACATCGTCGTGGAAGACCGCTATATTTTAGCTGGGAATGGGCTTTCGACTGAGGAACTTGCACTGGTAGAACCCTTGTCCATCGCTGCCCATGGACTGCGGCGTGGAAAAATTCAAGCGGGCGAAAAGCTACTCGTTATGGGTGCTGGGCCGATTGGTTTATTCACCATTTTGCTCGCCAAAATCCAAGGGGCACAGGTTGAAGTGGCGGAACCGAATGCGGCGCGTTTGGCATTTTGTGAAGAGCATCTAGGCGTCCATTCGTCCACTCAAACGCATTACCAAACGGTCATCGATGCGACGGGCAATAAAGCTGCCATCGAGTCGGGATTTGCAAAAATAGCCCACGGTGGGCAATACATTTTGATCGGTTTACAAAAGGAGGCTATCTCATTCATTCACCCAGAATTTCACAAACGCGAAGCGACCCTAATGAGCAGTAGGAACGCCACGACCGAGGACTTTAGCTATGTCATGGACATATTACGATCGAAGCAAATTGATATAAAACCCTTTATCACGCATCGCTTTGAATGGCAAAAGGTAGGTGAAGAGTTCACGAGCGTTCATGACCCGGCCAGAAAAGTCGTTAAAGCCGTCATTCATGTAAAAAATTAGGGCGAACCTTTCGATTCGCCCTAAACCTTATTTCATGTATTCTTTATCCAAGAACAGGTAGCGCGCATCGTTTTGCGCTTTTTCTGCTTTGGAATTCGTATCCAGAATCATCACGGGAGGCGTTGCATCTCCCGCTTTGGCAGCTGGCCATTCTGGCAATTTTTCGCCATTGGGATTAAATGTTTTAACAAAATTTGTAAAGTAATTAAACATAGTGTCAGAAACCTTAAAGTCCTCAGAAGTCCAAGCATATTCTTTCACTAAATGCAAATTGCCCATCGCATATTCAATCTCACATGCGTGTGGCGCTCCTACCGCTGGCGGAGGCGTTTGCGCTGGGCCTTCACGTCTAACCGTACCTCCGGCTAAAGCCGAAACGGTATTTTGATCAACCAAAGGAGGACGCAATTTGCTATATAAGTAACGGTAAACCGGTTGGCTACTATTATTGCGGTGTAGATCAAACCATTTCCATGTCGAATAAACGATGAAACGGTCTGCGGCTAAGGCAGTTGCCGACAACTCTACTTCTTTTTCAGAATGTGCAGGGTAAAGACTTAAGACTTTATCCACATCGTTAGGATATTCCTTTTTCACACGTTCGATGTAATTTTCAACCGTGTAAGGTTTGCCTTGCATGAAAGCGCCACCTGGGATTTCAGCTGAGTTCCAACCAACCAAAAGAGGAATTTGATGTTGTTCTTTAGATGCAAAAATTTCAGGTAATTTCTTTGGTAGGAAGTTGCCGTCAACAACGACAGGGAAACCGAAACGCTTTGAATCTTGGTAAAGCTCGAAAATATCTTTCGTCGACATAGCACGCAATTCCTTGATGGATTTAACACCCGCCTTTTGCAAGAATTCAGCGCCATTTTTCTCTGCATCTGCTAATGAAACAGGCGCCATGGTTGGATTAATGCCGCCACCACTTTCGCCAATCGCAGCATGGATCAACCCTTTAGAAAGTGGAGAAGACATTTGATAACTCACGGCAATCGAACCTGCTGATTCACCTGCAATGGTTACGTGATTAGGATCACCACCAAAAGCCGCAATGTTCTTTTGAACCCATTGCAAAGCCGCTAATTGGTCATAATATCCATAGTTTCCAGATCCTTTGTATGAAGTTTCCGCGCTCAATTCCGAATGCGCCATGTTACCGAAAATATTCAAACGGTAGTTGCAAGTCACAACGACTACGCCTTTTTTCGACATGCTTTCGCCATCATAACGTGGCTCAGAACCGTCCCCAGCAACATTACCCCCACCGTAGAAATAAACTAATACGGGTAGATTTTTGGTATTTCGCTTTGCCGGCGTCCAAACATTTAGGTATAAACAATCCTCGCTCAAGCCTTCTGAACGAGACATCATATCTCCAAATACAATACCCTGCATCGGACGAGGACCGAATTTCTTCGTTTCCTTCACACCTTTCCAAGGAGCTAAAGGCTGAGGCGCCTTCCATCGCAACTCACCCACCGGTGGTTTCGCAAAGGGAATCCCGAAATACTTTTGAACACCCGTTTTGGTATCAAAATTTCCTTCGATCACGCCATGTTGGATCGTCGTTTGAACCGGGAATAAATTGATTGATTGAGCAGACGCCCAAGAACACAATAGGCCCAAGCCCACTGATAATAATGTTTTTTTCATGTGTAATAGGTTTATATTGTCACAGTTTGATACAATAATACAAGATTAGCGGAGTGTTTCCAATTTTTTTAGTGCATTTGGGCCTATGCCGTGGCTATTACGCAAGGTTTGTTCATCCTCAGCGTTCAACTCCTCCACCGTATAGATTGATAAATTGATCAGCGCGCGAAGAGCCGGCTGACTCAAGCCGAGTGCCAATATTGCAGGATCACATTTACGAATCTGTTCCTGATACCAGGTTTGCGATTGAACATCTGCGCGCAAAGGACATATTGCCATGAATTTTTGATTTTGCACGAATTTAGCCAAAAAGCCCGTAGCTTTGCAAACGACTCTTGCCAGCATGCGGATATTAATCTTACATAATTTATTGTGGTCACAATACAAGTCGGTGGTTTTCGAAAAAATCGCTCAGACCTGTTCTCCAGATGACGAAGTATTGGTCGTGCAAACCGCCATTACCGAAAAGGGGAGGGAAGATTTAGTGGATTTTGATGTGTCAACTTTTCCTTATCAATATCCATTTCAACTGCTAAACACAATTCCACTCCAACAAGTATCCCCAATTAAAACAGCCATTTCTTGGTTAAAGATTGTCTTTCAATTTAAGCCCCATGTTATAAATCTAACAGGCTATAATGAATTAGGAACCTTGCCAGTCATAATAATAGCGAAATTCTTGGGTATTAAAACAATTATTACGATTGAATCTGTGGCTCACCTAGGAGGTCGACTAAGTGCATTAAAAGGAATTTATAAGAAACTCGTTTACTTCCTGATTGATGGAGTATATTCATACGGATTAAATACAAATCGGTTTCTATTTGAACAAGGCGTTCCTAAATCTAAAATACTTGCTTTCTTGAATGCGTTTGATCAAGCCAATTTTAAATTAAGTGGACTTCCGAAAAAAGAGGAAAAGCCATATTTACTTTATGTAGGAAGATTGTCTCCCGAAAAAAATATCGATGCTTTAGTTGAGTTGATGAATGAAATCGATCAAGAATTAATCATCATTGGAGATGGGCCTGAACGTAAAAGGCTTGAAAAAATAAGTGGCAAAAATATCCAATTTCTAGGTGCAATAGCGTGGTCTAAACTTCCCAACTACTATGCCGAGGCAGCATGTTTATTACTACCATCTACATACGAACCTTGGGGAATGGTAGCAAATGAAGCGCAAGCCTTGGGAAAACCTATCATATGTACAGCAGCTTGTGGATGTGCAAACGACTTAGTCATTAGTGGATTTAACGGACTTGTAGTCTCTGATTTTAGGGCTGAAAAAAAACAAATCATTGATTTTATACATCAGCTTCCTGAAAATAAGTTGGCCTATGAGCAATTCGCCCATCGAAACAATCAGGTGTTTGCTGTTGACCGACTTAGCTTGGAAATGCTAGCAGGGATGCGAAAATTAGTTAACCATTAAAAAGGGTCGTAACTGCCCGCGAACAACTTCTTCCGAATAATTATCTTTCGCAAATTTTGCACCAGCCAAACCCAAAGTGAGCCTTAATTTCTCATCATTCAATAAGGACTTTAATCCATTTAAAAGACCGTCTGTTTCGGAAGAAAAAACATGTGCACATTTTGCCGCTTGTAATTCTGAGGAAATTCCTACTTGGTCTGAAATTAGAACCGCTGTTTCACATAGCATTGCCTCAACAACAGCCATGCCAAAATTCTCGGAGAGCGAGGGTAACACGAATACATCTGCATCTCGCATAAGTGAAATCCCATCTTCCTGATTCAAAAGGCCCGTAAAAATTACATGCGCACCTAAGCCTTTTTCATTGATCGTATCACGTAATAGTTTGGCATATTCAGCATCCTCTCCTCCTGCAATAACATAAATAAGCGATGGATATTCCGAGACTAATTTGGGCAAACAGGAGAGGACAAAGTGGATTCCCTTTTTGGGGCTAACCCGACCATAATGAACAAGTAGCGGCGCATCCTGTTTTATTTGATATTTACTTCTAAATAACCCTTTTTCAGGAAGTTGTAGAAAAGGTTTTATATCGACAATGTTGGGCAATATGGCTGCACGCAAAGGCAACTTTAAGAATGCGACAACTTTTTCTTTTTCATCGTAGGTACTAAATAGCACGTGAGATGCACGCTGCAGCATTTTTCGAACGTATACGGCTAAAAAGATTCGTTTGATTTTAGACGATTTAAGACCTATCGTTTCTGGATATATACTACCATGGGGTATTACAACGAAGGGTTTGTTGTACAAGACACATATCAGATAACTTATCCAAATTGGAAAGTTCCAAACGGCTTGCAACACCACCAAATCAAATCGCTTGATGTGCTTTAATAACCAAAATATATGTCCGGGAGCAAAGGTAAAATGCGAATAACCAAAATATCGAAATCGCCATATAGGGTAAGAAAATTCTGATTGATCAGATATTCCTAAAAGCATATCCGCAATTTGAGCGGGTTCCAAGCCCTGGGTTGTTGTTAGCACTTCTACATCACAACCCAAATCTACAAGTGCCTTTGAAAAAGTAAGATTGGTAAAAATAGGTCCGCCAATAGATATTGCTGGATAATAAGCGGGCGAAACCTGAAGTACCTTTTTGGCCATTTTCATAGCCTAAAATTAGTTTTAATTTAGGATATTTCAATTCGCTTAATTTTAGTGGCCATATTAATTTTAAATACCAAAAACAAGAGCTCCCTTACGCAATGCTTTCAATTTAGCTCATAAAATCAACAAAAGCATAGAAATGAAGCTTGATGCTATTTTTTGATTAATCAGTAGATTTGACTTATTTACTTTAAAGCTTTGTAGATTTGCAAAGAAACAAAACCGCTAAAAATCACATGTATAATTCATTCAAATGGATAGGCATTTGCTTATTCCTTTCTTTCGCAGCTGTAGGCCAACAAAATTTCTTCAACGTTCCAAGCTCAGATATCACGCCGCGTAACAGAGTATTTTTCCAACAACAATTAAACTTTATTCCCAATGGCGTCCAGTCGGGAAGTACCT
>CALLKB010000268.1 GCA_938008575.1 uncultured Cytophagaceae bacterium
CGAAGTATACCGTAACGGGTACGGATAATCACTCTTGTTCTGCTTCAAAAGATGTTGAGGTAACAGTAAATGCTTTGCCTATAATCAGTCTTACTTCTGATTTAGCTATATGTATTGGAAATTCAACTAATCTTACCGCTTCTGGCGCTAATTCATATGTTTGGTCGACAACCGAAACAGGTGCTATTATTAGCGTTAAGCCTGAAACAACAACGAAGTATACCGTAACGGGTACGGATAATCACTCTTGTTCTGCTTCAAAAGATGTAGAAGTAACAGTTAACGAATTACCAAAAGTCGTTGCCAATGCCTCCGCAACGGAAGTATGCGATGGAACAAATGTAACTTTATACGGTTCAGGGGCATCGTCATATACTTGGAGTCCCGTGGTCACAAACAACGTGGCATTCAAACAAAACGTAGGTTCCGTAACATATACGGTAACGGGAACGGATGCAAATTCGTGTCAAAACAGCAATAGCATCACCATCAAGGTAAAAGCGCTCCCTACAGTATCAGTCTCTCCAGATAAATCAATCTGCGTGGGAGAAACCGTAACGATTACTGCGTCGGGTGATGCAACATCTTACCTTTGGACGCCTGGAAGCCAAACAAGTGCTGAAATAAGCGTAAAACCTGTAACAAACACAACTTATACAGTTGCGGGAACTTTGGAAGGCTGTACATCCAACGCAAGCACGATAATCACAGTGAAAGCTCTTCCAAACATCCTTATCTCCGGAAATAATACCGTATGTGCTGGTGAAACCGTTTCGCTAACAGCAACGGGAGCTACAAGTATCGTTTGGTCAACTGGAGGCCAACAAGGTAACTTGTTAGCTGTTAGCCCTTCAAATACAATCACTTACACAGCAACGGGCACAACAGATGGCTGTTCCGCATCGGCTAGTTTTACGGTAACCGTAACTGACTGTGCCAAATTTGCCACTTATACGCAAGGGTATTATGGTAACGTGGGAGGAATTGCATGTGACGGATCAACAACCAAAAACAAATTGTTGGCTGCATTTTCAGGGGTAACATCCGTTACATTTGGGGCAACGGGAGGAAAATCATTTACGCTTTATCCAACCGACATCACAAGTGATAATATTTTCAAAATGTTACCTGGTGGTGGAACGCCTGCTTCTTTAAGCGCGAACAAAACCATTGGTTGGTCTTATAGCAAAGATTATTTAGGTGCCAAAGGGTCTCCATTGAATTCAAACGGAAAGATTACCAATAACCTTCTTTCTCAAACGATTACTTTGTGGATCAATAAACAAACTTCCACTGGTTTAGCTGGATTCAGGATGCCAAGTTCATTTGTAACGGCCAAATTAATCTGCCCAACAAGCAACATTAACTATTCAGATACCAAAGAATTTAAAGTGGCATCGAAATTGGTTAATAAAACAGTTGGCCAATTATTAGATTTGGCTAATTCGGCACTTGCGGGAACATTAGGTTCGAATGATCCTAGCTTATCGGATATTTTCACGACGGTGGATATGATTAACAATGCTTTCGACCAAGGAAGAGTCGTAATTAGCAGCCAAACAACGAATTCCGTTGAAATCAAAACCATGTCGCGTGTGGTGCAAGAACAAACAGAAACGATTCAATCCGTTCAAGCATACCCGAATCCGTTTAAAGGAACATTAACTTTCACTATGACACCACGTTACACGGGACAAGCAAGCCTAGATGTATACAATGTTTCAGGAATGAAGGTATCAACTGTTTTTGAAGGCTTATTACAAGCAGGGGAGGAACAAAAAATTGAGTTCACAATCCCTGAAGGCCAAATTTCCCAAACGTTTATCTTCCTTTTCCGCCAAGGAAATGATGTCGTACAAGGAAAATTGGTGAGTCTTTAGTTAATTCAGCTATGGCCATGATGGCCGAGTGATCAATTTTGAATCCCAACAGCTATAAGGTTGTTGGGATTCTTTTTGATACAATAACATTCAAATTTTCACATAAAGAAAAAAGCATGTCAGCAGTATAAGCATGATTAAAGCCGACTTCCAATGGAAGGTAACATAGGCTCGGTTCACATAGGCCAAAAGCACAATAGCCATCAATGTGACCAAATGCACATTTAATTTTGGCGCCTCAAAAACATGCCCACGTGGAAGCGTTAGGCTAATGAGTGAATCCAGGATAACGCAGAAGGTGATGCTGTATTTGCGGAGGAATAACATGGAGGATATGATTTAATAGGTCATCAAGGTAGCCAACATAATACTAGATTGTTATTCGGTTTTTGAATATTTAGTTAATCCCATAATATGGGAATAAACCATAATCTGTTACAAATTGACTACATTTGAAAAAAACCTATTTAAAATGAAAAGAAACAAATTCAAGCTTTTGGCTGCGCTAGCAGCATGTCTGTCGTTTCAAACTTTTGCCCAGGAAGTGGGGCAAGTGGAACGTTTAATTTCGCCAGAAATTACCCAATCAAACGATGTTATTTTCCGATTGAAAGCTCCGGCAGCTTCGTCTGTTAAATTATCTGGTAACTGGATGACCATGGTCCCAAATCCCAATGGGCAAGGGGCTAGTCGGCAATTAGTCGAACTCGTAAAAGACGCTTCAGGTGTTTGGTCTACCAAAATTCCTGCCATGGCGCCGGAATTATATGGCTATTCTTTCATCGTGGATGGGGTGACAACCTTGGATCCATCCAATTTAAAAGTTGCCCGTGATGGTACATTTAGAACGGAAAGCCTACTTTATGTAGCAGGCCCCGCATCCGATTTATATTGGGCCAAAACGGGTCCCAAAGGGAGTATGCATCAAGTTTGGTATGATTCCAAAACCCTTAATTTAACGCGCAGAATGCAGGTGTATACGCCTCCGGGATATGAGGATTCCAAAGCGTCTTACCCCGTTTTATACCTCTTGCATGGGGGAGGGGGCGATGAGGAAGCCTGGCCAACGTTAGGTGTAGCTGCCAACATTTTGGACAATTTAATCAATGCGGGTAAAGCAAAACCGATGATTGTGGTGATGACAAATGGTAACCCGAATCAAGTGGCAGCCAATGTGATTAGCCCTAACATTCCTGTGGCTAATTTGCCAGTAGGAGGCATGGGAAGCATGTTATTCGAAAAAAGTTTGGTGGCGGATGTGATTCCTTTCATTGAAAATCACTACCGGGTGAAAAAAAACAAGGA
>CALLKB010000269.1 GCA_938008575.1 uncultured Cytophagaceae bacterium
ACATGACTTATTATTGGGTACACCGCATTTCGCATGAAGTTCGATTTTATTGGGCTTCACACATGGTGCACCATTCTTCCCCGAAATATAATTTGGCAGCTGCTTTACGTCAAACCTGGACGGGTAATTTAACGGGCGGATTTCTGTTTTGGGCCTGGTTGCCTTTGTTGGGCGTGCACCCGTTTATCGTATTCTTTTTCCAACAAACCAGCCTGCTGTATCAGTATTGGATTCACACCGAATTCATTCAAAAAATGCCCAATTGGTTCGAGCAATTTTTCAATACGCCGTCGCATCACCGTGTGCATCACGGAACAGATTTAGATTATTTAGATACGAATTATGCCGGTGTTTTGATTATTTGGGATCGGATTTTTGGTTCTTTCCAGTCGGAGAATGACCGCCCGCATTATGGCTTAACAAAACAAATTGAAAGTTATAATCCCGCCAAAATTGCCTTTTACGAATGGGTACAAATCTGGAAGGATTTAGTACATGCCAAAAGTATCAAACAAGTAGCAGGGTACCTGTTTGGCCCTCCGGGTTGGAGCGATGATGGAAGCAGATTAACCGTTGAACAAATGCGTGCACAAGCGAAAAAGAAATAATCATGGATTTACAAGTGACAACCATGGCCGAGTGGGCCGCAAAAGGGGAGAGTCCCGACTTATTATTTTGGGTAGGTTGTGCAGGATCGTTTGATGACCGACACAAAAAAGTGACTCGTGCATTGGCAGAAATTCTGAACCATGTAGGAATAAAATTTGCTGTACTTGGAACGGAGGAGGCTTGTACGGGTGATCCGGCTAGACGCGCGGGCAATGAGTTTTTGTTTCAAATGCAGGCGATGCAAAACATCGAAGTGTTGAATATGTACGGTGTTCAAAAAATTGTAACTGCATGCCCGCATTGTTTTAATACGTTGAAAAACGAATACCCATCCCTAGGTGGCACCTATGAAGTTATCCACCATAGTCAGTTATTGGCTGATTTATTAGCCGCCGGAAAAATTCAGTTCAACGAGCAAAAAGAAACCATCGCATTTCATGATTCATGTTATTTGGGACGTGGAAATGGGATTTTTGAAGCACCGCGTGAAATCATCACGGGATTGAAAAAAGAGTTGAAAGAATTAAAAAGTTGTCGGACTAAAGGCCTTTGTTGCGGTGCTGGTGGCGCACAAGTATTCAAAGAACCTGAGGCAGGAACGGAAGATGTTCAAGTAAAACGTACAGGCGAAATACTAGAATCTGGTGTAAATAAAGTAGCTTTGGCATGTCCTTTCTGCATGGTGATGCTTCAAGATGGCTTGAACAAATCTGGCAAAGAACATGAAATCCAAGTAGTCGATCTAGCTGAATTAGTTCAGCAAAGTTTAAAATAAGATGTATATACCTTTTCAGGAAATGCCAGCTCAGGCACGTATTTGGGTTTATCAAGCCTCACGTAGCCTACAAGCACAGGAACTCGATCAAATCAAGCAAACATTAGCACAATCTTGCCAAGTTTGGGAAGCACATGGTGCACCTTTGCAAGCTTCGTTTGAAATCAAATACAATCAAGTCATCATCGTAGCTGTAAATGAAGCTATGAATGCCGCTTCGGGCTGTTCCATTGATGCATCGACTCGTTGGTTTAAGGACTTAGGCGATGCCTTGCTGGTTGATTTTTTCAGTAGAGACGTGGCAGTCGTGAGAAATGAACAAATGGAATTGTTTCCTTTAGGCCAATTGAAAGCTGCGGTTGAGGCAGGGAATTTGACTCGGGACGATCAAATTATCACTCCACTTTTGCAGACGGTCCAACAATACCGCGATTCATGGTTAAGTACGGCCGCTGATTCTTATTTAAAACGTTATTTCTAAAATGGCTGAAGATTTAATTATCCCCAAAGGTTCTCGTAAGGAGCAATATGAAGCCCTTTTTCCACAAATTCAAAGCCTTGTTGCGGGAGAAAATGACCTGACTGCAAACCTCGCAAACATTGCTGCAGCGATTAAAGAAGTTTTCGGATTTTTTTGGGTGGGTTTCTACCTAGTTAAAGACAATCAATTGGTTTTAGGGCCCTTTCAAGGTCCCGTTGCCTGCACGCGCATTCCTTTTCACAAAGGAGTATGTGGTCATGCGTATACGATTGCTGAAACGGTGATTGTACCAGATGTGGAAGAATTTCCAGGACACATCGCTTGCGCTTCTGCATCCCAATCAGAGATTGTATTACCCGTAAAAAATCAGGCTGGTGACGTAACGATGGTGCTAGACGTCGACTCAGATTTGCTCAACGACTTTTCAGTTGTAGACCAAAAAGGTCTCGAGAAAATTCTTGGATTGATTAGCGAAGCTTGGCAATAACCGTTTCGCTTCCTACCGGTTTATCCCCAATATTCACGCAAATTTCTGCATCTAAGGGTAAGTAGATATCAATACGACTTCCAAACTTAATGAAGCCGAATTCTTGACCCTGTATTACTTGGTCACCTTCTTTGACATACCAGCAAATACGTTTCGCAAGCGCGCCGGCAATTTGGCGGAACAAAACTTCCGTACCATTTTCGTGCTTCACGACACAGGTTGTGCGCTCATTTTCTGTACTTGATTTAGGATGCCAAGCAACTAAGTATTTGCCTGGATGATATTTGAAATAAGTTACGATCCCTGAAATTGGATTGAAATTCACGTGCACATTGATCGGTGACATGAAAATAGATACTTGTTTTCTTTTGCCTTTGAAATACTCGGGTTCTTCTACTTCTTCAATCACAACAACCTTGCCATCTGCTGGAGCAATGATATGTTTGGGATTGATTTCCGTGTGACGCTTCGGTACACGGAAGAATTGTAAGATAATTAAAAAGAAAAGCGAAGTAACTATGACTACAGCTTCGCGTAAATAGACTTGCTCTGGGAAAAAATAAGCGATTAGCCCATTAATCACTAAAACGATAAGTAAAGAACTGATTAATAATGATTTTCCTTCGCGGTGTAATGTCATAAATCGAATAGTTTTGCGCTATTTTATATAGCTTAAGGACAAAATTACTACATTTTTTGTGCCCTTACCTAAACAATATTCAATTTTTGTATAAAAAAAATGCATTTTTGGGGTATTGATAATTCATTGCATGCGATTTAGTTCAAAACTTTCCCTTCTATTTTTTCTGTTAAGCTGCGCCATTTCGCTTCATGCACAGGTTTTTTCATGGCGCGAACCTGGCGTTCGAACTTGTTATAAAATCGATTTCGTTGCGAATCATTTGTATGAATCCAATGCAAAAGGCCTATGGCAAGATTTGGGTGTTGTGAATCTTGTCGATGTAAAAGCGCTTGATTTGTACGCGAATGCAGATGCCATCAATCCGATGAAAATTAAAGGTCATCAAGGAACATATTTGGTCATGGAGTGCAGCGGGCAAGTATATTATTTTGATTTGGCCACAAAAACAATCAAACGTGAGGATCTAACTTTTTACCGAGGAGCAAATTGCCAAGCGGTACAATTTGCGCGTAAAGATACCATTTATAGTTTTGGTGGATATGGGTTTTGGCAGTCGACCAACATCATGACGCAATTTAATCTCGTTTCCAAAGAATGGACCCATATTTTAGCTGGTGGCCCCATCCCCAAAGCCATTCACAAGAAAAGAGCTGTTTATCTTCCTGACGAGGATCGATTCATTGTATTGGGTAGTCATCGAATCAATCAAACTGAATCTGCAGATGTTACAGAATTCGATTATTCGATCTATGATTATCAGTTTTCAGATAAAAAATTCAATAAACTAGGAGAGGTCTACGAACCCTTGTTGCGAACGCTCATGTCGGGAGAAAGCAGTAATTTCTTGCTGGCAATGGGTCGATACATTGTAATTTCGCCCAATCACAACATCCCCAATTACAACCATGATTTACTTTATATCATTGATGTAAGAGATTCATTTAAAGCCTATTTGTGGACAAATCCCGCTCGGTTCCAAATTCGCAAATTTATTGAGGAGCGAGGGGTATTATATAGCGTTTACACAAATAAGAACGCGATCTTTTTGCCTCAAGCACAAGAAACCTATCCTTATGGTTCCTATCAAATCGCTGAAGTTTCCATCAACACCTTACTCGCTGAAAGTAAATACCTAGGTCCCATCATGGAAAGGCCCATGGTTGACACCATGCAAGATTTTTCACTCATTGTCCTTGGGGTCCTAGTCGTATTTTTTGTATTACGTTTTCTTATTTCACTAAAACGTCGAAAAAAAAGGAGTCAATTACGCATGCTTCTTGGGCCTAATGAAAAACAATTCTTGGATTTCCTTCGCTTGAATTACCGACAAGGGCATGTATCCGGACATCAAATTGTCGCCTTTTTTGGCAAACATAAAAGTAGCCCCGAATCGCAAAGACAATTCAGGGCTAAATTAATTGACGGACTAAATAAATCACTCGGACTCGTATTTCCTGGCGAGCAGGTGCTCGATATTCAAGCGGACGAGAAAGACCAACGGATGTTGACTTACCGACTGACCGAAACGATTTACCAAGAACTTAAAAATCTATAAGTTCTTCTCTAAGAAATTTGTCAACATATTATACAAGTGTAAACGGGTATTTCCGCCGGAAATGCCGTGATTACGGTTTGGGTAATAGAATGTTTGAAATTGTTTGTTCGCTTTAATCAGGGCATCTTCTAATGCCACGGCATTTTGAAAATGCACGTTGTCGTCGCCCGTTCCATGAACTAATAGTAAGTTGCCTTTCAATTTGTTCACATGGTATACAGGTGAGTTTTCATCATATCCCGTTGGGTTTTCCTGTGGCGTACGTTGGTATCTCTCTGTATATATCGAATCGTAAAAACGCCAGTTGGTCACCGGAGCAACCGAAATCGCAGCTTTAAATACATCTGCTCCTTGCATCAAGCAATTGGACGACATAAATCCTCCATAGCTCCAACCCCAAATTCCTATGCGGCTTGCGTCTACATAAGGTAGGTTTCCGATGAATTTAGCAGCGAAAATTTGATCTTGTACCTCAATTCGGCCTAGGTTTTGGTAAGTGATTTTCTTGAAAGCGACCCCTCTGCCACCGGTTCCGCGGTTATCTACGCAATAAATCAAATAGCCTTTTTTCAACAACATTTGATACCAGTAAAAATCAGCACCCGGATAAGAATCCAATACTTGTTGGCTCCCAGGGCCGCCATATACATGCATCAAAACAGGGTATTTCTTGTTCGGGTCAAAGTTGGCCGGCTTAATCCAGTACGCGTTCAAATGATCCCCATTCGCCAATGGAATTTCGAAGAATTCACGGGGTGAAATTTGATATTCCGTAATCTGCGCTTGTAATTTTTGATTGTCTTCTAACTCGCGAACTAAACCTTTTGTCGCATGATATAAAGCGATACTTAACGGTTTTTTCGCCGAACTGTGGTTTAGAATGTAATAAGAAAAGTCAGTGCTAAAGCTTGCTGAATTCGTTCCTGCTAAGATTGAAATTGCTTTTTTACCTGTGCCATCTAATTTGATCGAATAGACTTGTCGGCCTATCGGGCTGACCTCTGTGGAATTAAAATACAAGGTTTTCGTTTTCTCATTGTATCCGTATAAGTCATCTACCTCCCAGTTTCCTGATGTAATCGGGCTGAATTTTCCCGTTGCAATTTCACCTTGGTATAGATGTTTAAATCCGCTGCGTTCCGAGCTGAAAATGAACGTTTTTCCATCATTTAAATAGGTGAAATCATTTCCTACGGCCTCTATTTCAATGGATGTTTCTGCATGTTCTTCATAGATTAAGCTGTTGCTTGCTTTGCTGATGCTGTAATGCAATAATTCCATGTGGTTTTGAAGGCGATTCAAACGAATAAAACCTACTATATCTGGATTTTTTGTCCATTTCAAACGTGGTATGTATTGGTTTTTTTCTGGGCCTACAGGGATTGTCTGTATTTTGTTTTCATCCAACAAAGTCACAGAAAGGCTCACGATGGAATTGGCTTCGCCTGCTTTGGGATATTTGTAGCGGTAATCTTTCGGATATAAATCTCCCCACATTTGCATGTTGTATTCGGGTACTTGGCTTTCATCAAAGGTGTAGAAGGCGATTTTTTTGCTGTCGGGCGACCAAGCAAACGCTTTCGCAAACGAAAATTCTTCTTCATACACCCAGTCACATGATCCATGGATGATGTGATTAAATTTGCCGTTCGTCGTAATCGCGGTTTCTTTTCCGCTGGCAATGTCTGTCCAGAATAAGTTGTTATCTCGCACAAATGCTACACGTTTTCCATCTGGCGATAAAGTTGCATGCATTTGTTTCCCGCCTTGCGATAACAAACGAAGTGAATTATTTGCCCGAGAAAAGATGTAATTCGTTTCCTTCGAACTTCTGCGGTAGATGGCCTCTGATGCTGTTCCAATTAGAATGGTTTGTTCGTCGGCGGATAAAGAAAACTGTTGCACATGAATCGTTCCACCCGTACCTGTTTTGTGAATCGCTTCGTCGAAAAGAGTTTCTGATTTGCTTGGGTCTAAAATATTGTATTTAAGGATTTTTCCTTCTTTTAATTCCAAATACGATTGCCCATCCTGTGACCAATTGAGGTTTTGAATGCTTTTTTGTCGGAAAGTGGGCTTTGCCCAAATATCTTCAAGCGAGATGTCTTTTTGTGCGAATGCTGTTGTTGAGCCTAATAATAGGAATCCTACAAGTAGTTGTTTGATGTTCATTGTTTGTTAGAAGTAGCTTAATCTTGAAAAATGACAATGGGGTCGGTTTCCACCACATTGCTTGTTTGTAATGCGTTATCTCGAATGTAAATTTGAAATTTCAGGGTGTCGTTTTTCGGGGTAAAAAGGGGTGAATAACCTTTGTAAAAGGCATAGACGAATTGGGTTGAATAGTCAACGGTTCCTTCAATCGGGCCAGGTTTTTGATCCGCGTTGAATTTGAAATTCATGAGTCCGCCTAAACTAGGACTGAAGGTAACAGGGACAAATTTGCCATTTTTTTGAAGCAAAACATTGACCTCAAAATTGCGAAAATCCTTGTATTTCGTGGGGTTTGCTTTTAGGTCCGCTTGCGTGATTCCTAAATCGCCATCTCCATCTTGAAAATGAATGGACATGACAACGGAATCAATTTTGGCTTTTCCGCCAAATCCATCATTACTTGTTTTGGTGATTTTTTGAATTTGACTAAAACTGATGGAAGGAGTTAAGCTCCATTGAGGTTCTTTCAGGCAAGAAAGAAGTCCAGCGGCAAAAACAATAATTCCCAAAATGCGAAAGCCCCATGTCATAATTCGTAAAGTTAATGATTTGGTTTAATTTTGTATGATTATTCAAAAAAAGCCATGGGGTCTGAATTGAACATGTGGGAGTCTTGGCGATTAGAACTGAGAAATAAGGTTCTATCGATGTGTGATGCGGATTTTGAGTCCATTGCTCTCGAGATGTTCCGTTTTACTTGGACCTATAATCCCTTGTATAAACAGTATCTTGATTTACTTCAAATCGATGCCCAGGCCGTGAAGTCATTACAAGATATTCCTTTTTTGCCTATTGAGCTTTTTAAAAGCCACCGTGTTCAAACGGGTTTTGGCTCGGTGTTATTTGATTTTGAAAGTTCGGGGACAACGGGTCAAATTCCTTCTAAACATCCCGTTTGTGATCCTGAATTTTACCAACAACAATCCAAACGCATTTTTGAATCGCAATACGGACCACTTTCGGATTACCATATTTTTGCGCTTTTACCCTCTTATTTAGAACGAAGTACCTCGTCTTTGGTCTTCATGATGGATTATTTCATCAAGGAATCGGGTTCGCCCACTTCTGGTTTTTTCCTAAATCAATACGAGGAGCTGGTAGCTCAAATCAATAAAGCCTTGCTCTCCGATCGTAAAATTTGGGTCATGGGAGTGACTTTTGGTTTATTGGACTGGGTTGATTCAGGGCAAGATTTTTCCTTTTGGAAAGAGGCGGTTGATGCTGGCCGACTGATCGTCATGGAGACCGGGGGGATGAAAGGCCGACGAGAGGAATGGATTCGGGAGCGGGTACATGAATTTTTGAAAACATCCATGGGCGTTGATCAAATTGCCTCAGAATATGGCATGACTGAATTGTTCTCGCAAGCCTATGCGTCCACAGACGGAATTTTTACACCTGGGGTTTCCATGCGTGTTCAATTGCGTGAGGTGACTGACCCTTTTGCCAAAGTGACAAAGCCGGGTCGTGTAGGAGGGATTCAAATCATCGATTTGGCTAATATCGATTCATGCCCTTTTATCGAGACGCGCGATTTGGGATCTTTAGAAGAAGATGGTATCCGATTTAAGGTATTAGGCCGATTTGATAATTCAGAAATCCGTGGCTGTAATTTGATGGTCGATCAAGGATGGGGAACGAGCCAAGCAGAGCCGTCCGCATAAAATTCATTTTTCCAGATAGGAACTTCTTGTTTCAAGGTATCGATAAGCCACTCACAGGCTTTAAATGCCTCCGCTCGGTGTACTGAACAAACGCCTATGATTACAGCAATATCTCCGATTTCCAATTTCCCAGTTCGATGCGCCACACTGATTTTACGAATGGGCCATTTTTCCGCCGCTTCATTGGCGATACGTTCCATTTGTTTTTTAGCCATGGCCGAATAGGCTTCCATGGTCAAATGTTCGACCTCTTTATTTTGATTCTTATTTCGTATCGTTCCCACAAATAGACAAATTCCTCCAGCCTCTGGGTCTTGCAGATAGGAATACGTTTCATCGATCGACAAAGCGGTATCGCTCAGGAGAATTTGATGGGTCATTTGCGTGTATAGGTAATGTAACTGTATTGGTAAGCGTTTTTTTCGTCGGTGACGCCCCGTTCTTTTTCCGTGATTTCCCAAGATGTTGATGGAATTTCAGGAAAATAGGCGTCGCCCTCGAAGATGTCGTGCAATTGCGTCACTAAAATTTGATCTGCCAAAGCTAAACTAAGTGCATAAATTTCAGCGCCACCCACAATGAAAATGTCTTCACGCGTAATTGATTTGGCTTTTAAAATGGCCTCTTCAACGGAATGGGCAATGATTACCCCCTCGATTTGTAAGTCGGCCTGCCGACTAATCACAATCGTTGTGCGATTAGGTAATGGTTTCCCGATGGATTCAAACGTTTTGCGGCCCATGATGATGACATGGCCCGTGGTCAAGGCCTTGAAACGCTTCAAGTCGGCAGGTAAATGCCAAATCAACGTATTGTTTTTTCCAATTACCCGATTTTCATCGAAGGCCACCAAGATTTTTAGCACGATTTTAGGTTTTAATTGTCAAAAATAAGGGATTTTTTGGCTGGATTGTCTTCGAGAATTTTATTTTAAAAAATGCTTCACTTTTCGGGTGTAAAGCCCTAATTTTGTACAATTTTTGAGCCTAGTGTTAAGAGCTCACAAATTGCTAATCATTACTCTTAAAATTATACCATCTCGTGCCTAAAGATTCGTCGATTAAATCTGTCCTAATTATTGGTTCTGGTCCTATTGTCATTGGTCAAGCCTGTGAATTTGATTATTCTGGTTCTCAAGCCGCTCGTTCCTTACGGGAGGAGGGGATTGAAGTAATCTTGATCAACTCAAATCCAGCAACCATCATGACGGATCCGATGAATGCGGATCATGTGTACTTGAAACCTTTAGAGAAGGCTTCGATTATTCACATTTTAGAAAATCACAAGATTGATGCGGTTTTGCCTACCATGGGTGGTCAAACGGCCTTGAACTTGGCGATCGACTGTGATGCGGCAGGGATTTGGGAAAAATATGGGGTGAAGATTATCGGTGTTGATATTGCGGCGATTGAGACGACGGAAGATCGCGAGAAGTTCCGTTTGAAGATGTTGGAAATTGGGGTTGGTGTTTGTAAAGGTCGTACAGCACGTTCATTCCTGGAGGGAAAAGAGATTGCGCAAGAGACAGGTTTCCCATTGGTTATTCGCCCTTCGTTTACCTTAGGTGGAACGGGTGGAGGATTTGTTAATGATCCCAAAGATTTTGATGCGGCTTTGAATAAAGGTTTGCATGCTTCGCCTACGCATGAGGTATTGGTTGAGCAATCCATTATGGGTTGGAAAGAATATGAATTAGAATTATTGCGGGATAATTTAGGAAACGTCATTATCATTTGTTCGATTGAGAACTTTGATCCGATGGGTATTCACACGGGAGATTCCATTACAGTGGCTCCTGCAATGACGTTGCCGGATACGATTTACCAACGCATGCGTGACATGGCCATCAATATGATGAATGCTATTGGTCAATTTGCGGGAGGTTGTAATGTTCAGTTCTCATTGAATCCTGAAACGGATGAGATTATTGCCATTGAAATTAACCCTCGTGTTTCACGTTCGTCTGCGCTTGCATCGAAAGCAACAGGTTATCCGATTGCAAAAATTGCCGCGAAAATGGCGATTGGTTATAATTTAGATGAATTAACGAATGCGATTACGGGTACAACTTCGGCGTATTTTGAGCCGGCTTTGGATTACGTGATTGTGAAGGTTCCTCGTTGGAACTTTGATAAATTTAAAGGCTCTGACCGTACCTTAGGACTTCAAATGAAGTCGGTAGGTGAGACCATGGGTATCGGCCGCAACTTCCAAGAAGCCTTACAAAAAGCGTGTCAATCTCTAGAGATTAAGCGGAATGGTATGGGAGCGGACGGCAAGGAATTGCGCGATCAAGATGCGATTATGCATTCGTTGGCAAATCCATCATGGAATCGTTTGTTCCATATCTACGATGCCTTTAAAATGGGTATTTCATTCAAAACCATTCAACAAGCGACGAAAATCGACAAGTGGTTCTTGAATCAAATCGAAGATTTAGTTCGTGTAGAGCGTGAGATAGAGAAGTATACGATCTCAAATATCCCGAAAGAATTATTGGAAGAAGCGAAGCATAAAGGTTTTGCGGATCGCCAAATTGCACACACGTTACGTTGCCTTGAATCAGAGGTTTACGACAAGCGTAATGCGATGGGCATCAAACGTATTTACAAATGTGTAGATACCTGTGCGGCGGAATTCGAAGCCAAGACACCTTATTACTACTCAACTTTCGGACAAGTGGGAACGGATGTGTTGGATAATGAATCGCAGGTAACGACTAAGAAAAAAGTGGTTGTGTTAGGTTCAGGGCCCAACCGGATCGGTCAGGGAATTGAATTTGACTACTCATGTGTTCATGGGGTATTGGCTGCGAAGGAGGCAGGATATGAGACGATTATGATCAACTCGAATCCGGAGACGGTGTCTACCGACTTTGATATTGCGGATAAATTATACTTTGAGCCTGTGTTCTGGGAGCATGTGTATGACATTATTCAACATGAGAAACCGGAAGGGGTTATCGTTCAATTAGGCGGCCAAACGGCTTTGAAATTGGCTGAAAAGTTATCGAAATACGGCATTAAAATTATAGGTACTTCTTATGAGGCTTTGGATTTGGCGGAGGATCGTGGTGCATTCTCAAGCTTATTGAAAGACTTGGAAATTCCTTATCCGAAATTTGGTGTTTGTGAAGATGCTGATAATGCCGTGGCTTTAGGTCGTGAATTAGGGTATCCATTATTGGTTCGTCCTTCTTATGTCTTGGGTGGTCAGTCGATGAAAATCGTGATTAACGAGCAAGAATTGGAGCAACATGTTGTTGATATTTTACGTGATATCCCTGGAAATAAAATCTTATTGGATCATTTCTTGGAGAACGCGATTGAAGCGGAGGCGGATGCGATTTGTGATGGAGAAGATGTGTATATCATCGGTATGATGGAGCATATTGAGCCAGCAGGAATTCACTCAGGGGATTCGCACTCTGTATTGCCTCCATTTGATTTGTCGGACAATGTCATCAAACAAATCGAAGACCATACGCGCAAAATCGCGGTGGCCTTGAAAACCAAAGGCTTGTTGAATATTCAGTTTGCGGTGAAGGATGAAGTTGTTTACATCATTGAAGCGAATCCACGTGCGTCACGTACGGTACCATTTATTTGCAAAGCATACCAAGAACCATATGTGAATTATGCAACCAAGGTGATGTTGGGAGATAAGAAGGTGAAAGACTTTAATTTCCAGCCCGTGAAGAAAGGTTTTGCAATAAAGATTCCGAGATCGGAAGAGCACACGTCTGAACTCCAGTCA
>CALLKB010000270.1 GCA_938008575.1 uncultured Cytophagaceae bacterium
ATTTGTTCGTACGCCAGATGGTAAAATGATTAACACAGCAGGTGGTATTCCAGTAACTGTT
This sequence comes from uncultured Cytophagaceae bacterium, assembly GCA_938008575.1. GTDB lineage: Bacteria > Bacteroidota > Bacteroidia > Cytophagales > Spirosomataceae > Aquirufa > Aquirufa echingensis. The sequence goes on from CALLKB010000270.1 coordinate 62, forward strand.
TCAGGAACACAATCTCAATATTTAGGAAATAAAAACCCTGATTTCGTATTTGGTTTGAATAACAAATTCAAATACAAAGATGTGACTTTGAGTTTCTTGTTTGATGGTCGTATTGGTGGTGTGATTGTTAACTATACGCAACAACAAGCTTACCGTGGTGGTCGTCACATCGGAACGACACAAGGAATCTTTGCTGAAGCGCGTCCACAAGATGCTTTAGGCGTAAAAGCTTTCGTAGGTCAAGGTGTTGTAGTTAGCAATGGTGTTGCAATCAAATATGATGCAAACGGAAATGTTACCAACTATGCTGATTTGCAATTCGCTCCTAATACTGTAAAAACTTATGTTCAAGATTACGTGGGTCGTTACTACAATACAAATGAAGGAAACTTGATGAGCCGTTCTTTCGGTATGTTGAAAGAAGTGGTTGTAGGTGTGAAGCTTCCATCAAAATGGTTTGGTAAATATGTTTCAAACGCAAACGTATCATTTGTAGGTCGCAACTTGTTGTATTTCGCGGAGAAGAAAGACATCGATTTGTCTCAATATTTGACAGATGGTTCTTCGAGTCCACAAACTCCTTCAGTGAGAAGTTACGGGGTTAACTTAAACTTCACATTCTAATTTATTCATTCTTATAAATGAAACATCCAATGAAAGTTAAAAATATAATTTTAGGCGTTTTAGGTTTCTCAATGCTTACGTTGAGCAGTTGCGAGAAGACCTTTGACCAACTGGAAAAAGATTCCAACCGTGCGGTACAAGTTCCTGCATCTTTAGTGTTGCAGGCAGTTGAATACAATGTTTTGAATGATAATGGTCGGCCATTCTCGGCAGAGATGCGCTGGAACCAGTTCTTCTGTTCAAACTATAACTATTATGCAAATAATGAGTATAACTTAGGCCAAATGCCGAACCAATATACCACCTTGAAAAATGTGATCAAGATGGAAGAGGAGGCAAAGAAAGCGGGCTTAGCAGATGTGAATGGTTACTCAGCTTTAGGTAAGTTTTTCCGTGCATATTTCTTTGATCAAATGTCGAAGCGTGTAGGTGATTTGCCAATGACCGAAGCCTTGAAGGGTATCGAAAATACGTCTCCTAAGTATGATTCACAAAAAGTTATCTATACCCAAATTTTAAAATGGTTAGATGATTCAAATACGGATTTAACTACGTTGATCGCAAGTGGACAAACGATTTCTGGTGATTTCTATTTCGGTGGAGATTTGAAAAAATGGCAAAAAGTTGTCAATGCTTATCGTTTGCGTGTGTTGATTACTTTATCTAAAAAAGATACGGATACAGATTTAGCCGTAAAGACAAAATTTGCTGAAATGGTGGGTAATCCAACCAAGTATCCATTGTTAGGTTCAAATGGTGAATCATTGCAATTTGTGTGGAATAGCTTTAATAAATATCCTTCCAATCCAGACAATTTTGGTTTTGATGCGACACGTCAAAATATGGCATCTACCTATGTAGGATTTTTGTCAAAAACACAAGATCCTCGTGTAATGGTTACATGTGAGCCTACAGGTGCGGATTTGAAAGCAGGTAAATTGCCTTCAGACTACACGGCATACCGTGGTGCTGGTTCTGGTGATGTATTAGATGACATGGCGAAAAATGCAGGTTTGTCGAATGGCGCTGGATTTGCTCCAGGGATCTATTCATTCCAAAACCGTGGACGTTATTATCAAAACTATGTGGGTGAAAATACTTTCATCGTAGGGTATCCAGAATTGTGTTTCAATATCGCGGAAGGATATGCTCGTGGATGGGCGTCAGGTTCGGCAGAAGATTGGTACAAAAAAGGAATTAAGGCATCGCAAGCATTCTATGGTATCGTAGAAGGAGCGAATACAATGACTTATTCTAAAACAGGTACAAAAGATGCCGCTGATTTAACGAAGTATACGGTGAACTTTAATTTCGATACATACTATGCGCAATCTTCGGTTGCATATGATGCAACCAATGCAATCGAAAAAATTGTATCACAAAAATATGCGGCATTCTTCATGAACTCGGGTATGGAGGCTTACTTCAACTGGAGAAGAACTGGATTTCCAGCATTTTCAACAGGAGCTGGTAATGGTAATTCTGGTCGTATCGCTTTGCGTTGGTTGTATCCTACAACAGAAAGAACTGCGAATGCAACAAATTACAATGCCGCAATTTCAAGTCAATACGCAGGCAAAGATGATATTAACGACCAAATGTGGTTGATTAAATAAGTTTATAGTTTTCTAATTTGATTAATGATTCTTATCAAGTGGCAGGACATTGTTCTGCCACTTTTTCAATACTAGACTTACTGGTTTCTTAACAATTCCTTAATATTCGACTGTGTGCTTTCTGTTAATTTTGTTAAATTTCGAATTCCTTAAATAAATTCCTATGTTCGGACTCGATCCAACTCTCCTCTTTTTGTTGTTCTTCTGCTTATTCGCAGCATGTGCCTTTGAATTTGTCAACGGTTTTCATGATACAGCTAATGCTGTTGCAACGGTAATTTATACGCATTCGTTGAAACCAACGCAGGCGGTTGTATGGTCTGGCTTCATGAACTTCTTAGGATTATTGACAGGAGGGGTGGGTGTCACCATGAGTATCATTGGTTTGCTACCCACGGAATTGCTCATAGATTCTAATGTCTATCATTCCATGGCGATGGCCTTATCACTTTTGATTTCGGCTATTTTATGGAATTTAGGAACTTGGTATTTGGGAATTCCAGCTTCTAGTTCGCATACCTTGATTGGTTCTATTATTGGAATTGGAGTTGGACACGCGCTTTTACCTGAGAATTCAAATAAAGGAATTTCGGCAATCAACTGGGATAAAGCGATCGAAATTGGACAGGCTTTATTGCTTTCTCCTCTGTTTGGTTTTGCATTGGCGATCATCTTGATGTATATCTTAAAGAAGACCGTTCAGAATAAAGCGATCTTCAAAGAGCCTAAGAAAAATACACCTCCACCTATGTGGATTCGTGCTATTTTGGTTACAACGTGTACGCTTGTTTCTTTCTTTCATGGTCGGAATGACGGTCAAAAAGGTATCGGTTTAGTGATGGTTATCTTAATCGCTTTCCTACCGGGATACTTTGCTGTAAATACAAATTTGGACCTGGTGGAAGTGAAAACGAGCTTGATACAAGTGAGACAAATTGTTGCTAAAATTGATACAGTTCCTTTGTCGGAGAAAGAAGTAGAAAGCTATCACAAAGTACTGAAAGCGGGTGATGAATTAGATACGATTTTAGTTGACGGACTTACAACTGCCAAACTATCGGTAGATCAAAAATTCCAAATTCGTAAGGCCGCATTGACAATTAATAAAAATGCTAAAAAGTTAATTGAAAGCGAATCTGTTGCTTTATCTGCAACCGATTTAAATGCTTTAAAAAGAGCGACAGCTGGTAAAAAGGCTCCTTTCTTTAGTTTTGGAGCAAGTTCTTCAAGTGGAATTGCTGGGATTACCGATTTTGCTCCGGCTTGGGTGATGTGGCTAGTAGCACTATCTCTAGGTTTAGGAACCATGGTAGGCTGGAAGCGTATTGTCGTAACGATTGGTGAGAAAATTGGAAAGAATCACTTGACTTATGCACAAGGAGCATCTGCTGAATTAATCGCTTCATTGACCATTGGATTAGCAACTGCTTACAAATGGCCCGTGAGTACGACTCACGTTTTATCTTCCGGTATTGCTGGAACAATGGTTGCCAATCGCGGTATTAAAAATTTACAAGGTGGCACAGTTAAAAATATTGTCATGGCATGGGTATTAACCTTGCCTATTACGATCATTTTATCAGCAACCTTATTCGTTTTATTCCGTTGGATTACGGGATAATTGTTATCGATATTATTTCATTTAAGAGGCCTGAATTCATTTTCAGGCCTCTTTTTTTGTTTCACGCCCTCTTCTTAATGTTACGATTATATTCTTTTAACAATTTCTTAACATTGGATTTGTATGTGCGACTTACCTTTGCACTCGTTAAAACAACCAATATAAAAAATGTACAATTTTAGCAAGTCGGCAATCGCGCTGATGATGATCATGTTAGCCGTTTTTTCATTCGATGCAAATGCGCAGATCACAACTTCAACCGTAAGTGGTAAAGTGAAAGATGCCAAAGGAGAAGAAATCCCTGGTGCAAACGTCGTTCTAGTGCACACGCCCACAGGAACGCGTTATGGCGTGGCTACACAAATTGATGGAAATTTCGTGTTGGCCAATATGAATCCGGGTGGTCCTTATACCTTAACGGTTTCATTCGTCGGTTATCAAACATTTAAAGCAGAAAACTTGAACTTGACTTTGGGTGCAAATCCGAATGTCAATGTAATCATTTCTGAAGAAACGACTACGTTGACAGAGGTTGTTGTGAAGGCCGACAAAGGCGGTACACGTACAGGTTCTGTGACTACAATCAGTGAAACGGCAATCAAAGCAGTTCCTACTTTGAATCGGAGTTTAACAGACATGACGCGTTTGACGCCACAAGGTAGCTCGAGTAACTCGTTTGCAGGAACCAACTTCCGTTATAATAACGTAACAGTTGACGGAACGATTAACAACGACGCGATTGGTTTTAGCCCATCTTTAGGAGGTCAATCAGGAACTTCAGGTATGCCAGGTTCTAGTACACGTACAAATCCTATCTCTTTGGATGCGATTCAAGATGTTCAAGTATATGTAGCTCCTTACGATGTGAAAATCGGAAACTTTACTGGTGGTTCTATCAATGCGGTGACGCGTACAGGAACAAACCAAGTAAAGGGTTCTGTTTATGGTTACGGTCGTAATGCATTTTTAACTGGCCCAAATAATGCGGGTGATGGCGCTGCGATTCCAAGCGGTTATTCAGATTATCAAACAGGTTTCCGTTTGGGATTACCTTTGATTAAGAACAAATTGTTCTTATTTACCAACGAAGAAATTACGCGTCGCAACGAGCCTTTGTTCTACAAAGCGGGCGATAAAGGTGGTGTTATTGATGAGGCAACTGCGAATCAAATTTCATCTTTCTTGAAATCAAATTACGGATTTGATGCTGGTGCATTTGGCGACTACTCTATCTACTCACAAAGCACGAAGTTTTTCAATCGTTTAGATTGGAATATCTCGGATAAGCATCAATTGTCTATTCGTAACAGCTATGTTAATTCAGAAGCTTCGAATTTAGAGCGTGATGCGGCCAACTTCCGTTTTGGTTCAATGGACTTTAAGCAGCATAATCAAACAAACTCAACTGTTGCGGAATTAAAAAGCCATTTTGGTAGTGCTTCAAACAGTTTGATTTTAGGGTACTCAGACATCCGAGATTACCGTACGCCATCTAGTTCAAACTTTGCTTTTCCTCAAGTGGAAATTGCCGCAAACGGTGGAACAATCTTCTTAGGAAATGAGCGTGAGGCGACCGTGTTTAACATGAAGCAAAAGACTTTTGAATTCACGAATAACATCACGTGGTTCAAAGGAGATCACACATTCTTAGTGGGAACGCATAATGAGCTATACAACATCAACTATGGTTTTGTGAATTCTTGGAATGGTCGTGTGTCTTACAAAAGCGTAGCAGATTTCTTAGCTTCTAATGTGAACCGTGTTCGTGGATCTTACAGCTTCACAAACAACGATCGTGATTACATCTACAACAATCCTTATGCAACTTTTAATGTAGGTTTGTACAGCGTTTACGCACAAGATGAAATTCAAGTGAATGAAAAATTCAAATTGTCTCCAGGTATTCGTTTTGACTTAGCTAGCACAGACGCTCCTAACTTAAGCCCGAAATTGGCTAGTACTCCAACGGATGTGAATGCTGGTACGACTTATACAGCAGCAACGCCATTGAACAAAGTAAGTAATTCAATCTTTGGTCAAATCTTATTCTCTCCACGTTTAGGATTCAATTACGATGTGAACGGTGATCGCTCGACGATCGTTCGCGGTGGAACAGGTATTTTCACGGGTCGTATTCCATTTGCTTGGTTGGGTTATGCCTTCTACAATGATGGTGTTGGTTACGGAGCCTTTGACGTGAATAACGTAGCAGGTAAGAACGTAGGTGATGTGTTGAAAGATGGAGCAAAAACGTTTGCTTTCAACAATGGTCAAAAGAGTTTGACGCAAGTAGATGCGATGGCAAATAACTTCAAAATGCCACAGGTTTGGAGAAGTAGTTTAGCTGTTGATAAAACGATCAATGGATACAAGATTACGTTGGAAGGTATTTACACAAAAACCATTTCGGACTTGAAATTCCAAATGGTTAACTTGAAAGATTCTGTGAAGTACTATAGCTACGATACGCAACGTCAAATGCCTATTTACTTGTCGGGCGGCGCAACAGGTCAGAAATTGAATACTTCGTTCTCAAATGCTTACGAATTAGCGAACACGTCTGAAGGTCACCGTTTTAGCTTAACAGCGCAAGTAACGAAGTCGTATGATTTCGGATTTAACTTCATGGCTGCTTATACCTATGGCCAAAGTTATGACTTGACAAATGGTATTCGTAACTCGATGGAATCAAACTGGCAGTTGAATCAGTCTTTGAACCCGAACAATCCTTCATTAGCGTATTCAAACTTTGACATTCGTCACCGTATTATCGGTCAGTTTGGATATACGTTTAACTGGAAGAAAGCTGGAGCAACGACAATTTCAGGTGTGTTCTCCGCACAATCAGGAGCGCCATTCACATGGGGTTTTGTGAACAGTACGATTGCAAATACGCCACAAGCAGCTGGATTAGCTTATGTGTTTAAAGATGCTACAGAAGCAGAACGTTATTTTGTTTCAGATTCTAAATTAGGCTCTGCCGCGACACAAGCACAAGCTTTCATGGATTTCGTGAATGGCGATGAGTATTTAAAAACACGCAAAGGTGATTTCACAGAGCGTAACGGTGGTCGTACACCTTGGAATGCAACCGTGGACATGAAAATTTCACATGCAATCAAAGTATCGAATGGTCACGAATTACAATTCTCATTGGATATCATCAATGCAACGAACTTGATTAACAAGGATTGGGGAAGACTTTATTTCTCTCCAAACACATTTAACTCAACAGCTAGTTTAGGTTTATCTCGTGTTAATTCGGGTACAGCTGCTGATCCAACATATAAGTTTGCAGTACCTACGACACCTTACTCAATTGATCAATTGGGTTCAAGATGGCAGATGCAAGCAGGTGCACGCTATACATTCTAGTCGCATCTTGTCTTAAATGAAAAAGCCGAAGGAAAATCCTTCGGCTTTTTTTTGTATTCTACTTCATCTTTTATGTAACTAATTTCCAAGCCTATATTATCAATTAATCTTGGAAATCAAATATTAAATTTTTACCAACTTGTCGATAAACCACCTTCATTGCGTGGGCTGAATGTAGGACTTGCAACAGGTTTACGAATTAAATCGGTCAATTGATAGCCAAAATTAGCCTGCGAAACCCAGTGCTGGTAGGTATCTTGAACCGGTTTGTGGAGTGGTAAATAGTCTTTGAAAATATTCAAATCAAATGAACGAGCTCGAACGCCAGCGCCTGATAATACACCATCATGGGCATTGATCATTTGTTCAATGTGATTGGGTACCGGAACCATCATTACTGGTTTGCCTAGGTACATGGCTTCAGCCACCGACTCAAATCCTGCGGTCGAGATAAGACCTGCGCAATGGGTCATTTTATCCAGGTATTTTTCTGCATCGATCGGATGGAAAGTAAGCGAATCGGAATATTGGTATTCACTTTTGCGTGTAGGATTATCCCAAAAGCAATCCAATTTAACTTCCGGATTTTGCTTCGACCAAGCCATGATTTCATCGGCGAGTCGGTAATGAGTTAAGTAGGCTAACCAGCGCTCTCCAGCTTGTGGCTGGATCGACTTAACCTCTTGACGCAGTAGGGGAGGAACAGCAATGATATTTCGTTTGGTATCGTTAGGTAACTCGCGGAAAGATAATCCCAATAATTTTCGAGAGCCGATGGCCGTAATCCGGGTATTCACATTCAATAAATAGCGATCAAGCGCTTTTTCGGGAATGGATTCAAAATGCTCGCTGAGCAGGAGGTATTGATGACCTACCGACATGCACGGTATTTTAGAGCCCGATTTTAAATTATATAAACCCGTAATGGATTCATAGAAGTTGACGATTCCATCCGGTTGTAAATCCTCGATGAATTCACCCAATTGCGTGGCACTCTTCCAATAGGTACCAAATTTGGTGAAAGCCTGCATCGCAGTTTTACCTAATTGTACTGATTTCCCTTTGCCATAATTGATCGAAGGACTTTCGTACTGAATGATGGGCGTCTCGCCGATGAAATCAGCAAAAAAGGCAGGAATTTTTCTGCCTTCAAAGGAGCCTACGGCATAGCCGACTACTTCGTGTCCCGCTTCGCGTGCGATTTGGGTTAAGGAAATCGCTTGCGTTAAATGCCCGCGACCTTCTCCTTGGACGGTAAAGATGAATCTGCCCATATTGCTGTTAATTCAGATGTTAAATCAAAACTAGGATAATCGATTAATTGCCATTCACCCGCATGCGTTTCAACCAATGCCGTTAAGGATTCCACCCAATCACCTGAGTTCATGTAGGTAATCCCATCGATTTGCTTGATCTCCGCTTTGTGAATGTGTCCACAAATGATGCCGTCGGCACCTTTAGCTTTCGCTAATTCAGCTAATTTCTCTTCGAAATCGGAAATGAAATTTACGGCTGCCTTAACTTTTTGCTTGATGACTTGTGATAAGGAATAATAGGGTTTTCCTTGCCAAGAACGGTATTGATTATACCACTTATTCAACCACAATAAAAAAGTGTAACCGATGTCGCCTAAATAGGCTAGCCACTTCATTTGGCTTGTAATGCTATCGAAGATGTCGCCGTGGGTGATGAAATATTTTTTGCCGTGAGAGGCCAACATATAATCTTGACGAATGGAGAATTGCTTTCCAATTTTTAAAGGCAAGATTTGATCCAAGAAATCATCGTGGTTTCCGCGCAAGTAGATGACCTCTGTATCGAAGCGGTCCATCATTTTTAATACGGCGCGGAAAAAACCAGTATGCTTCTTTTTCCATGAACCTCCTTTTTTTAATTGCCATCCGTCGATGATGTCTCCGTTGAGAATCAACTGGTGGCAGGAATTTGACTTCAGAAATTCGTTGACTTCTTTTGCTTTTGCTCCCTTACTCCCTAGGTGTAAGTCGGAGATGACGATTGTCTTGTAGGTTGGCCGCATGGCTTGTATTTTCGTTTACCAAAAGTACAAGCTCCCCATTCTCTGTATGTTAAGTAAAAATTAGGAAATCGTTAATTCATATGAGCTTGTTCCTATTTAAGGAATAGGGAACATTTTAGGGGATCTTTTTCCCTATTCTTCAATCAGATTCGGGTAGTTTTGAATTCAATCAAAACAAGTATGTATGAAAAAAATATCGATTCTATTATTCGTTCTTATTAGCCTAGGCGCTCAAGCACAAAGTAGCAAGGAATGCAAAGACTTACTCGATGCAGAAAATCACATGTCGGCAAACGTCAAAATGTATACAGAGACCTGGGATAAAATTCTTAATCACCGCGATATTGATGCGATTAACGAAATAAATTTCGCTAAGGATGTTGTCTTATTGAATCAAAAAGAGGGAATTCGCGCGACGGGTATTGAGGGATTTAAAAATGCGTTTAATTACTATTTGATTACATTTTCCGACATCAAATTCACGTTCATTGATGTTTGGGGTCACGGAGACAAATTAGTGAAACACTGGAATTTTAAAGGCAAACACATCAAGACAGGTAATATGATGAACTTGTCTGGCGTGACGCTTGTAAAAATGAAAGATGGTAAAATTATCGAAGAACAGGATTTCGATGATAACCTATGGTATAATCAACAGTTAGGTCAGTATTTGGTGAAATAATTTTCCTTCGCCTTAAGCTTTGGCAATCCTTAAAGGTTTGCCAAAGCTAACGCTGGCTGGAGAAAAAAATTATATCAATTAACTGATATTCAAATCAGCATTCCCTTCCAAACTAAATCGGGATCTACGTTGTACAATGTTGAAAAGTGGTGGGCATCTCCCCCCGTCAAAACCACCTGGAGATTCGGCATTTGTTTTTTGGCTTGCTGAATAAATCCCTGCATTTCAAATTCAACACCCGCCATCACACCGGCGATAAGATTGCTTTGCGTATCGTGTCCAAAAAATGGATAAGGATGTTGGGGGGCCACCTGCGGTAAATGAGCCGTATGCGCGTGCATTCCAGCAGCACGCATGTGCAATCCGGGACTGATGGCTCCGCCTACAAATTCATTTGCTTCATTTACGAGATTGTAGGTGATACAGGTTCCCAAGCAAATACTTAAATGGCTAGGTCCCGCGCCCAAAGCAATCAGTTTCCGGTCTTCTCCTAAGCTGCTAACATCGTAGCCATTTCCACGCATGATTGTTTGATTGGGAATTAGTTTTGGCGAAATCAATGCGTGAATCGCTGGGGGTATGTCAATGACCGAACTTAAGTGAATAGATTCAAGCTCCGCAAAATGAGGAATTTCGCACAGGTTTTTCTCTGTTAATGTGGGAATAAATCCCTCGGTAACTTTCGAATCACCCGCATAAACCGCATATTTTAAGCGGGAATTCCCAAAATCCAATAACAATTTCATCTCATTCAAATTTATATTCGGTAATTTTGCTTCTCACAATTTCCGCCTTTTTATGTATCAAATACAAATATTAAAATCCAAAGTTCACCGGGCAACAGTCACAGAAGCCAACATCGATTACGTGGGGAGTCTCACCATGGATGCAGATTTAATGGAGGCTGCCAACATGCTTGAACACGAAAAAATTCAAGTGGTTAATGTCAACAATGGAGAACGCATTGAAACCTACTTAATCAAAGGAGAACGGGGTTCAGGCATTATCTGTCTAAATGGCCCAGCTGCTCGGAAAGCGGTCGTAGGCGACATCGTCATTATCATCTCTTATGCTTTGATGGATTTTGAACTAGCCAAAACCTTCAAACCAACTGTAGTTTTTCCAAATGCAGCGAACCGATTAGTCTAATACGATTCCTCCGCATTAGGGAAATCTTGACTTTTCACATCCGCAACATAGGCTTTGACAGCCTGCGGAATTAATTCCCCTAAGTTTAAATAGCGACGTAAAAATCGCGGTTTAAATTCTGTATTGATTCCAAGCATGTCGTGCATCACCAATACCTGACCATCGCAAGCGTTTCCCGCGCCTATTCCGATGGTCGGGATGTTGAGTGTCTCCGTCACTTGTTTAGCAAGTCCGGCAGGAATTTTTTCCATTACTAAGCCAAAACATCCCGCTGCTTGTAGAAGTTGAGCTTCTTCCAAAAGCTTTTGGGCTTCATCTTCTTCCTTCGCACGAACAGCATAAGAGCCAAACTGGTAAATACTTTGTGGGGTTAAGCCTAAATGTCCCATGACAGGAATTCCGGCGCCCACAATCTTTTTAATGCTTTCGACTACTTCTAATCCCCCTTCTAACTTGATCGCATGTGCACCCGTTTCTTTCATGATGCGGATGGCTGACGACAAGGCGATTTCGGAATTTGATTGGTAAGAACCAAAAGGAAGGTCCACAATCACAAGTGCGCGTTTCGTTCCCCGAACGACACATTGGGCATGGTAAATCATTTGGTCCAGTGTAATCGGCAAGGTCGTTTCGTGTCCTGCCATGACGTTGCTAGCACTATCGCCTACCAACAGACAGTCTACGCCCGCTGCATCCAATAACAAGGCCATCGAATAATCATAGCAGGTGAGCATCGAAATGCGTTCAGCCTGCTGCTTCATCAGAAGCAAACTGTGTGTGGTAATTTTTTTGAATTCTTTCAAATAGCTCATGGCATATAGTGGTTATCGATCAGTCGGACGCCTCCAATAAAAGCGGCGACTAATAGTTGACAGGGACGTTCTCCCCAAGGTTTATTTTCTAACGTGTTCGGGTCGCAACATGCAATGTAGTCGACGGAATCAAATCCGTTTGCCAACAATGCTGCCTCAAATTCCGCTGCGGAGGCACTCTGAAAGCCTCGATAGATTGATAGGGCTTGCGTTTTTTGTTCGGCGCTTAGTCGGGTATTCCGACTGCTCATCGCTAATCCATTGGCTTCGCGAACGGTGGGGCAGGCAATTAAATTAACTTGAGATTGCGTGATTTCGAGCATTTTTCGAACGACAGCGATTTGTTGGAAATCCTTTTGACCCATGAACAAATAATCAGGTTTTACCGCTTGAAGGAGTCGGTCTACGACTACGCAAACTCCCTGGAAATGACCTGGTCGGTGAGCTCCCTCGAGCAATTTCTCTAATCGGCCAAGCGGGTAATGCGGTAAATCCGTCATGCCCGTAGGATATAGGTCGGCAACATCCGGCGTATAAACCACATCGCAACCTATTTCGCTTAGCAGCAGCAAATCATTCGCTAAGGTTTTTGGGTATTTTTCAAAATCGCTTGGATCATTGAATTGCGTGGGATTGACAAAAATACTACAAACAACTAGATCACATTGTGCTTGCGCGGCTTTAATCAATGCGAGGTGTCCTGCATGCAAAGCACCCATGGTGGGGACAAAACCGATGCTGCCTCCGGTGTTTTGGAGGTATAATTTAAGTGAATCTTGTGTTTGGAATTGTTTCATTGACTAAAATATCAGGCAATATTACCTATTTTTGGGCTTATGTTACAGGGGAAACGAATAATTCTAGGCATTACAGGCAGCATAGCCGCCTATAAATGTATTATGTTGGTTCGATTATTGACAAAACAGGGAGCTGAAGTTCGAGTAGTCATGTCGAAAGCTGCACAAGATTTTGTTTCACCCTTGGTGTTAAGCACTTTTTCGGGCCATCCGGTTTGGATGGAATTTCACGAGAATAACGTTTGGAATAACCATGTAGAATTGGGTCTTTGGGGAGATGTTATGTTGATTGCCCCAGCCACTTGCCATACACTTGGAAAGATGGCGAATGGCCTGTGCGATAATTTGGTATTAGCTACTTTTCTCTCAGCTCGTTGCCCGGTGGTAGTTGCGCCCGCGATGGACGAGGATATGTTTTTACATCCAGCCACACAGGCTTCTATGGCTACGTTGCGTTCTCGGGGAACCATCGTTTTGGATGTGAATACAGGTTCATTGGCATCAGGTTTACATGGGCCTGGTCGATTGGCTGAGCCGGAAGAAATGATTCAAGCGCTATGTTCACAAGTTTTTAGAAAGCAAGATTTTGCAGGGAAAAAGGTTTTAATTTCGGCAGGTCCCACGCAAGAGTCGATTGATCCTGTCCGATTTATCTCGAATCATTCGTCGGGGAAAATGGGAATCGCCATTGCCGAAGCGATGTATTTGTTAGGAGCAGATGTGACGCTGGTAGCAGGACCGATGCATGTCACAGTGCAATATGCAGGCATTCGAGTTATACCTGTTCGAACAGCGGCGGAAATGGAAACCGTTTGTTTATCGGAATTCCCATCCGCGGATATTGGCATCATGGCTGCAGCGGTAGCTGATTATCGGCCAGTACAGATTGCAGATGAAAAAATTAAGAAACAGGCGGAGAGCTGGTCAATAAGCCTAGCGAAAACGTCGGATATTTTAGCCCAAATGGGGGAAATGAAACACCCTGACCAGGTTTTGGTGGGCTTTGCATTAGAAACGGAAAATGAGGAGGTGAATGCACAGGCCAAATTAATCCGCAAAAAACTGGATTACATTGTATTGAATTCTTTGAGAGACCCTGGCGCTGGATTTGGAACGGATACGAACCAAGTAACGATTATGCGGGCAGATGGGGCGCAAATGAAATTGACTTTGGCGAGTAAAAATGACATCGCCCTTAAGCTTTGCCAATCCTTAAAGGTTTGGCAAAGCTAACGAAGGGGGATAAAAAAAATTATATCAATTAATCGATATTCGCAGTTTCAAGTTTTGGAGCCAAGGAATAAATAATCCCCCAAGCCAATACATAGGCACTACCACAAAGTAAGAAGATGATGTTATAACCATCGTTGATGTCTCCTGCCATTTTGTATTTGTCCAATAAATATCCCACGATCATTGGGAAGAAAATACCGCCCACAGAACCAGCCATTCCTCCGATTCCGATCACCGAACTCACCGCTTTCTTCGGGAACATATCTGTTGCAATCGAATAAATATTCGCACTCCATGCTTGATGCGCTGCCGCCGCAAGGGAAATCAATGCAACCGCTTGCCAGATGTTATCGCAATAACGCGCCATCATAATCGGAACAACCGCCAAGGCAAAACCCAACATCGAGAATTTACGTGCTTTAAACGAAGGCCATCCCTTATTAATTAACCAGCCGGATAACCAACCGCCTCCAATACTTCCGATGGTCGTGGCTGTGTATACGATAATCAATTCCATGCTTGGTTTTTTCAAGTCTAAATGGAAACGCTCATTGAAATACGATGGCAACCAGAATAAGAAAAACCACCAAATGGGATCTGTCAACATCTTGCCAAATAAAAACGCATAGGTTTGTTTAAATCCGAATAAACGAGCCCATTTAACGGGTTCTTGATTTTCGTCTTTCTCCTCCTTGTCGGCATGGATGTAATCAAATTCTTCTTTGGATAACATCTTATGCTTCGATGGCACTTCGTAATAAAACCACCAGAAAATCAACCAAACGAATCCAATGGCTCCTGTGACAATAAAGGCCATTTCCCAGCCGTAAACACCCAAAATCCATGGCACTAAAATCGGTGCCGCAACGGCTCCAATATTTGCGCCTGAATTAAATATTCCCGTCGCTAAAGCACGCTCATTTTTCGGAAACCATTCCGCTGTTGTCTTAATCGCAGCAGGGAAATTGCCCGCTTCACCTAATCCTAAAAGTCCACGCATAAACGCAAAACTCAAGGTTCCTGTCGCCAATGCATGCAACATCGCCGCAATACTCCAAACGATGATTGATATGGTATAGCCTAATTTTGTTCCGATGCGATCGATGATTCCTCCGAATCCCAATAAACTGATCGCGTAAGCCGCTTGGAAGGTGATGACGATGTTGGAATAATCGGTCTCCGACCAATTAAACTGGTCTTCCAAAACCGGTTTTAAAAGACCAATCACCTGGCGATCCAAGTAATTAATCGTCGTAGCGAAAAAGAGCAAGGCACAAATTCGCCAGCGATACGTTCCTATTTTATTCATGGTTTAGAGGGGTTTGTTCGGGTTATTTTAGACCCTTATAAATGTGTATTAAATCACTAATTGTATTTGAAATACTTTGATAATCTTGTTTGGCAATCAATGCAGGCGGGAATAATTGTGACCCCATACCTACTGCTGATGCTCCCGCATCAAACCAGGACTTCATGCTTTCGTGTGTCGGCTCTACTCCACCCGTTACCATGATTTTGCTATGCGGCATCGGTCCTTTGATTGCTTTTACAAAGCCCGGTCCTACGACATTACCGGGGAATATTTTAACGATTTTTGCTCCCAAAACTTCCGCATTGCGAATCTCCGTCAAGGTCATCGTGCCTGGCATCCATGGAATATCATGTTTCGCACAAATCTCACCTACCTCGGGTGTTGTAG
>CALLKB010000271.1 GCA_938008575.1 uncultured Cytophagaceae bacterium
AAAAAGCGGGTTATGTGACGGGCCAAATGATTGCAGTCGATGGCGGATTTGATGCTGCTGGCGTGGGACTACCGGCATTAAGGGCTAAAAGAGGGCAATAAAAAAGGCGCTCTTTCGAGCGCCCTTCTTCTATTTTAATTTCATGTTCACAGGATCCCACTGGATAATCTTCTTGCTGAAATAACTTTCGTTACAAGCCAATGCTGGCGCAGCCGCTCTAAATCCAAAAGTCGCATCTTCCACGACTTGTTTTCCCGTGCGAATCGCATCAAAGAAATTCGTAAAGTGATCCACGTGCTCATCATATCCAGGAGGCGCTTTGAAAATCACATCCTCCTTGATTGGACGCTTGCGTTGTGCCTCCGTCCATTTGGCATTGTATTCCTTCGTCATCTCATCTTGCATGCTTTTCGAGAAAGTAAATACGGAATCGTATCCACCAAAACCCGGTGCCTCCGGCATAATGCTATGCTTCACGGAAATCGTATTTCCCTTCACATCCATCACCCCTTCCGAGCCGATCAGACGAATCACTTCTTGCCCGCCCGTTCCGCTGACAAAGTTTACTTGTAAGGTTAATTGGAATGCTGGATGTTCAGGTGTGTCGGCATATTGCATAACGCCCGACATCACATCTGGCAAGTTCCGACCGTCTTTCCAATGGCTGAATTGGCCAGTTGAGAAAATCGTTTCGGGACCATTTGAGTTGGTCATAAAGTGTGTACCGCTCAATAAGTGAATGAATAAATCACCCGCAACTCCCGTTCCCACTTCTTTGAAAGCACGCCACCAAAAGAATTTTTTCGCATCAAATTCCATTTTGGCTGTAGCCTCGATGAATCGATTCCAATCACACGTTGACGCATCCGCATCCTTCGGAATGGTATATTCCCATGCCCCAATTGAGCTTTGGCGATCGTATACAGCATTCACCATGTTCAGTTTCCCAATTTCGCCGTTGGCCAACATCTCTTTAGCCTTCGCCAAACCAATGCTACTCACGCGTTGAGAACCTACTTGTAATACTTTATTGTATTTTTTTTGCGCTTGAATCACGCGATGTCCTTCGTCGATTTTATAGACCATCGGCTTTTCGCAATATACGTGCTTGCCTTTTGCGAGCGCGTCGATTGTGATGCGTGCATGCCAAACGTCATGCGTTGCGATGATGACCGCATCAATATCTGGACGATCTAGCAATTCTTTGTAATTACGTGTCGTGTACAAATCTTTGCCATAAAGTTCTTTGGCATTTTCAATGCGCCCCGTATATAAATCACAAATTCCAGCTAATTCTACGCCGGGAACTTTCAATGCTGAAGCTAAATCGAAGTGGCCTTGTACTCCAAAACCAATCACGCCTAAGCGAATTTTATCGCCTACTGAAATGGGTTTTTCGTAAAGCAAAATACGCTCTTCGGCTTTTTGCTGAGCAGCGAATGATTGAAGTGGTGCCGCTGCTGCGACCATACTCGTTGCACCAATTTGCTGCAGAAAACGTCTGCGCGATGCGGAACTGTTATTTTTCATAATAGGTTATTTTTTCAAGCACTAATTTACAAATCTTCTAATGCGTAACGCACATACGCGAACTTTTTCCCATCCGGACTCCAAGAAGGTACATTAATCGTTCCCTGACCGCCATAAAACGCCTCCGTCAAATCTTTTATTTGCTTCGTTTTTAAATCCAATAAACGCAATTTGATTTGTCGGCCAAAAGGATGCGCCTGCACCTGATCTTCCATGTAGGTAATTATTGTTGCCACTTGGTTGTTCGGCGCAATGTGGGCAAACCAATTGGAATAATGATCAAAGGTCATTTGCTCAGGCTCAGAGCCATCTGGTTTCATCCGCCAAATTTGCATCATCCCTGTACGATAGGAATTGATGTAAATGTATTTTCCATCGGGCGAATATTCCGGCCCATCATCAAGTCCATCCGTGCTCGTAAGTCGAATTTCCTCCCCTCCGTTTGTCGACATGGCATACACGTCATAATTCCCATTGCGCGCGGCGCAATACACCATGGTTTTCCCGTCGGGAGAAATCCCATGCCAATACGATGGAGTCAATGGAGTTAATTGGATCGGTGTTCCTCCATCCGAGGCAACCTTGTAAATGAACGAAGTATGCTCTTTGATTTCAGCTTTTGCGCTGGAAATAAATAAAGTCTTTCCGTCAAAACTATAGCCATGATCATTGTTGGCCTTCTGCACCTCCCCCGTATTCAGCACCCCTAATTTCTCACCCTTGGGGCTTATTTTTTCGAGTTTTCCGTAGGCATTGATCAACAAGAATTTCCCGTCGCGGGACCAGTTGGGCGCCTCAAAATGTCTTTTTTCTTCTAAGATTTTCTCGGATTTTCCGCTTGCCAAATCGTAAATGTACAAGGAACTGATGGCTTTTTTGCCCGCTGGCACTTGTGCCGAAAGCGAGCTGGCGATGAGCGCCAGGGCGAGTATTTTTTTCATGATAGGTTTAGATTGATGTAAGTTTACGCAGAAACGAAGAAGATTCCTATCCTGATGAATCCCGCTTAGCTTTCTCTCTTACCTTTGGCAATCCCCCACTTACCCTTCACTTACCTTTGGCAAACCTTGGAGGATTGCCAAAGGTAGTGCGGGATGGGCGCAAATGAACCGCTAAAACTGATAATCTATATCAACTTATTGGAAAGAAAATACGATCGGAAAAGCAAAACTCACGATGGCCGCCCACAGCGCATAATAAGGCAAAAAGCGCGTCATACTATCCTCCACATCTGCAAGTGTTTTTTGTCCGTTCAACAAGCCAAGCAATTGTCGGGTCACGAAAATCAAGTTCAATAAAACCAATACATTACTGCCCAAAACCGCCAGTCGGTTCGGCGTAATACCCATTTCCATCAAACGAAAGGCGATGGCCGACAAAGCTACGCCATTATTAATAATCGCTAAAAAGGCCAAAACAACAAGTGAAATCCTTTGGAACTGAGAGGCAGCATCTTTCGTTGACTCACTCACTGAAAACAGCAGCAATGCCATCACGCCGATCAAAATCCCATTGAAAATCAACAAAAACTCACGATCATTATATGGATCCTTTCCCGTGTAAATAAATGCCACAAGGAAAATGAGCAACATCAGCGTCACCAAAGGCGTAAAAATCCGCGCAATCACCGGGGAAATTTTGCTAACAAGTGTAGGATTTTGTTGGACCAATAATGTCGCCAACAAAGGCACAGCAGGCAAGGCAGAAAGCACCAAATAACGGAAATAAAAATCTTCGATTTTGATGCCAATCAAATTGAAAAGATTAATCGTTAAGGCGGTAAAAAGACCTCCGGCTAACATAATCACCGCACACATAACTAATAAATCCCCATGAAACCGCAGAAAATCTATGCGTTTGTCAATCTGAGATAATTGAGCCCCACAATACACATAGCCCACCAACATCCAGATCAAAATTGGCAAGTGAATACAACTTAAAATCAGGGTATCGCTCGCCGTATTTTGAGGCAAATAATTGATAAACAAAACGGAAATTACCATTAACACGAATGGCACACCTAGATCTTTCCAAGTCAATCTTTGCTTAAAAGCAAAAAAAGCAGCCAATCCAGGCATCACGATAAATGCCATGTTGCGAGGAAAATAGAAGTCATGTGAAATAGATAACAAATCAGGCAATTGCATGAAAAATGCAATACATAAAGCTACAACCCCCACAAAAATCCAATCTTTTGCAAGGCCCCAGGTAATTTCCTCGGACCTATCCCGCAATCGCTCATGCCAGATTTGAGCTGTTAAGTTCGATTGAATTTCAGGGTAAACTTCATGAAATGCTTGGGTGAATGCTGATGGATTTGAGCGGTATAATTGTTCCAAAGTCGCCGCCTCATGGATGTGTTCTTTAATATGATTTTTCATGCTACGATTGCATTTGTTTAATGAGTTTTTCCAATGAAAGTAAATGAGCCGAAAAGGCATTACGCCCTAATTCCGTGACTGCGTACTGTGTATTAGGTTTCCGACCAATAAATTGTTTTCGCACTTCCACATAACCTAATTTTTCGAGCGCTTGCATATGGCTCGCAAGGTTTCCATCGCTCAATTGCAAGGATTCCTTCAGACGCGCAAAGTCAATCTCCTCTTGCACTACCAGCAAAGACATCATGCCCAAGCGTACGCGGCTTTCAAATGCTTTATTTAGATTGTCGAGGAAACTAGACACGTTCGTATTTGACATAAATGATGAAACCATATAGGATATGGACCAACCCAAAACCTAGCGCCCAAATCAATAACCCATAAGACAAGAAGCCCGTAGCCAAAAGCCCAAGACCTGTAAAAATTAGACCAACCGTATAAACGGCGTTTAATGTAAACTTGCTAGCACTAAGCAAACCCATCCCATAAAACAAGAGTGTAACAGGAGCTACGAGGGCCACCAAACCTAATTGAATCAAAAGCACAGAAAATATACCACCCACAAACACCGGTATAAGTAAACTAAACGCGAGTCGCTTTGCAGAACCATCCCAAGCATTTTTTCCTGCTTGGCGCGCATTTCGCCTAGACATGTAAAATCCAATTCCCATGCATACGGCTAAAAGGCTGATAAAAATGTAGCTAATTTGTGTATGATTGGAACTATGCCAAATGCGGTCCAGCGCCTCCGCTTCAAAGGGACTAATTCCCGTTCGTAGATAAACGAAGTAAAGGCTCAGTAAGGATAAAATACCCGCAATCATACCCGATAGACCACTTATCGACTTAAATCGGGTAGCCTGATCCATCATATTCCGCATCTCTTGGATGGCGGCCAATTGTTCTTCGTGATTTTTCATGTTTAAAAGTACTTTGTGTTACAAAGCTAAATAGAAAAATCAATAAAACAAGTTGCTAGCTCAAATGGCGTTGGACAATTTCCGTAATTTCCGTTTGTAAGCGGCGAATAATATTCCATTTGGCATACGGCCTGTAATAGCAGATACTCACTTCGCGACTTAAAGTACCATCCTCAAGAGCCAACAAATGTTGCTTTCTCTCTTCATTCAACTGACTTACATACAAGGCCGGTAACAAGGTCATCCCTTGAAAGGTATCCACTAAATTCAAGAGTGTATCAAAGGTGTTTGATTCGACCGACAGATTACTTGGTAGAGATTTATTCTTTTTCAGGTCACAGAGTTGGATAATTTGATCCCGCAAACAGTGTCCTTCCTGCAATAAAAAAATCCGTTGCTGACTTAAAGCCGCCTTACTCATTTTTTTTTCCCCAGCAGCCAAGTGTCCATACAAGCGTAGATCTTCCACATACAACAGCTCAGTCTCCAAATCTGTTGCCGCAATGGGAGTACTCAATATTCCCACATCCAATTTCCCCTCCCGCAAATCTTTAACTAATTGATTCGTCGTTACCTCATGAATCTCCAAATTTAAAAGTGGATACTTTTCCACCAAGAACTTCATGATCAAGGGTAAAATCGAACTTGCAATCGTAGGAATAATCCCCATTTTAACTCGCCCCTCAATTTTCTGATTAATTGCCTTAGACGAAGCAAGCAGCGCATTGGCATGCGCCACAACCTGTTGGGCCTGTACCAAAATTTCCCGCCCATTCTCCGTCGTAGCAATCGGATTAGCCTTGCGATCAAAAATCACGATATCCAGCTGCTCCTCCAACTTCTTCACCATCGCACTCAAGGTTGCCTGCGTAACATGGCAATAATCAGCTGCCTTACTGAAACTTTTAAATTGGTCAACAGCCAAAATGTACTCCAATTGGTGAATATTCATATCTATAGATTTTATCTATGCCAAATATAGAAAATTTCAGTTTTCTCTATTCGAATGCTTCACCTAATTTCGAGACCAAATCGGAATAAAATCAACACGATCATGAAAAAACTACTTATCCTTTGCGGCTTGTTAGCTTCCACGGCTACCATCGCTCAAGATTATGCAAATCCACATGGTGGAGGGGCAAACCCACATGCAGCCAATCCACACGCAGCGGGCGGCGCTAATCCACACGCAGGAATCAACCCGCATACGGGTATGAAGCCTTCAGCAACGACCAACAAAGACTGGTGGCCAAATCAATTGAACGTAGGCATGCTTCGCCAAAATTCGGAAAAGTCGAACCCGATGGGTCCCGACTTCAACTACATCAAAGCATTTAAAAGTTTAGACTACTTTGCCTTGAAAAAAGACATCGCAGCAGTCTTGACTAAATCACAAGA
>CALLKB010000272.1 GCA_938008575.1 uncultured Cytophagaceae bacterium
CCGATCTTCGCCGTCGCAGCCAAGCAAGCTTCCTTCATCGCCTCCGTGTAGGTCGGGTGCGCATGTGACATACGAGCCACATCTTCCGCAGATGCGCGGTATTCCATCGCAACAACCGCTTCCGCGATCATATCTGCTGCACGCGCGCCGATGATGTGAACACCTAAAATCTCATCCGTATTCGCATCCGCCAATACCTTCGCCAAACCATCTACATCGCCCGATGCAATCGCACGACCCAATGCCTTGAATGGAAATGAACCTTCTTTGTAAGCGATACCTGCCGCTTTTAATTCCTGCTCCGTCTTCCCTACTGAAGCCACTTCTGGCCACGTATAAACAACACCTGGAATCAAATTGTAATTGATATGTGGTTTTTGACCCGCAATAACTTCCGCTACGAATGTTCCTTCTTCCTCTGCTTTATGTGCCAACATCGCCCCGCGGACAACATCACCAATCGCATAAATACCCGGAATCGATGTTTGAAGCGTATGCTCATCGACCGCGATCCGACCACGCTCATCAGCAGTTAAACCTGCCGCAGCTAAGTTCAAGCCATCTGTATAAGGGCGGCGACCAATGCATACCAAGCAATAATCTCCTTTAATCTCTACATCTTTACCTGATGCATCTTGAGCCTTTACGGTCACTTCCTTGCCTTTCACAGCTGCCGAAGTCACCTTATGAGACAAGTAAAAATCAGCGCCTAATTTGGCAATTGACTTCTGCAATTCCTTGCCCATCGTCTTATCCATCGTTGGAATCATGCTATCCGCAAATTCCACAAATGAAACTTTCGATCCCAAACGTGCATATACGGAACCTAATTCTGCTCCAATTACGCCAGCACCAATCACGATCAAATGCTTGGGAATTTCCTTCATTTTCAAGGCTTCCGTCGACGTAATGATACGATCCTTATCCACCGGAATGAACGGAAGAGCCGTTGGCTTAGAACCCGTTGCAATAATAATGTTCTTTCCTGAAATCACTTCCGAAGAACCATCTTCTTTGGTCACTTTAACGGTTTTGGCAGAATCAAATGATCCCAAACCATGAAAGGTCGTGATCTTATTTTTCTTCATCAAATACGCAATTCCCGCGTTCAAATTCGACACCACACCCGCTTTGCGCTTAATCATTTGGTCCAAATTTACTTTCGGCTTCGGAATTTCAATGCCATGCTCTTGGAAACTATGCACCGCATTGTGATAATGCTCGGATGAGTCCAACAACGCTTTGGAAGGAATACATCCTACATTCAAACATGTTCCACCCATCACGGAATATTTTTCCACGATAGCTACTTTGAAACCCAATTGGGCCGAACGAATTGCCGAAACATATCCTCCAGGACCCGAACCAATTACGATAACATCAAATTCTTGCATAAGGCGATTGAAAACGAATAGGCCCCGCAAGGCCTATTCTGGTAATTAAATATCTAACAATAAACGAGCTGGATCTTCTAATAGTTGCTTTAAGCGAACTAAGAAACTTACCGACTCACGGCCATCGATGATGCGGTGATCATACGATAATGCCAAATACATGATTGGGCGAACAACGATTTGACCGTCAACAACCACAGGACGCTCTACGATATTGTGCATACCTAAGATTGCTACTTGTGGTGCATTGATGATCGGCGTTGAAAGCATCGAACCAAATACGCCACCATTCGTGATCGTAAATGTTCCGCCACTCATTTCTTCCAAACTCAATTTATTTTCACGTGCTTTCCCTGCTAAACGAACCACTTCGGATTCGATACCTGCCAAAGACAAGTTCTCCGCAGAACGAATCACGGGAACAACTAAACCTTTCGGAGCAGAAACCGCAATCGAAATATCGCAATAATCGTGGAACACGATTTCATCGCCATCGATCTTCGCATTCACCGAAGGGAATTCCTTCAAGGCCACGCAAACCGCTTTCGTGAAGAAGGACATAAAGCCTAAGCCTACGCCATGCTTCTCCTTGAATTTATCTTTGTATTTGCCACGTAAATCCATGACCGGCTTCATGTCCACCTCGTTGAAGGTTGTCAACATCGCCGTCTCATTTTTCACAGCGACCAAACGACGGGCCACTGTTTTACGCAATGAACTCATTTTCTCACGACGCGTTCCTCCTTGTGCCACTGCTGGCGAAGCCGCCGGAGCCGCTGCTGCTGGTGCAGCTGCCGCTGGTTTTGAAGCTGCCATCGCATCTTCTTTCGTGATACGTCCACCTACACCTGAACCCGCAACTGATGCTGCCGCAATTCCTTTTTCATCCAATATTTTGGCTGCTGCTGGCGAAGGATGTCCTGCGGCATAATTTGCATCTGAAGAAGCTGTTGCTGCTGGAGCCGCTGCTGCCGGAGCTGGAGCCGCCGCTGGTGCTGCTGAAACGGAACCACCTACAGTGATTTTCGCTAACAATCCTCCAATCGGAACCACAGAACCTGGCTGAGCAATTACCTCTAACACACCCGCTGATTCCGCTGGTAATTCGAAGGTCGCTTTATCCGACTCTAATTCGCAAAGAACTTCATCCAAGGCAACTACATCCCCTGTTTTCTTGTTCCAAACCGAAACGGTAACTTCTGAAATAGACTCACCTACCGCCGGAACTTTAACTTCCAAAACGCTCGTTGGGCCTGCTGCAGGTGCTGGCGCTGCTGCTGGTGCAGGAGCGGCAACGGCGGCTGGAGCTGCGTCTGCCACGGTTACGGATGCTGTTGCACCGCCCGCTTCAATCGTGCAAATAATCGCACCGATCGGCAAAACATCGCCTTCTTTTGCCACAATGTGCAAAATACCTTCAGCCTCAGCTGGCAATTCAAATGTTGCTTTGTCCGACTCTAGTTCGCACAATACCTCATCTAATTTCACGTGGTCGCCTTCTTTCTTGTTCCAAGTAGCAACCGTTACTTCCGTGATTGACTCGCCCACCGCGGGCACTTTCATTTCTATAGCCATAATATTCGATTATTCAAATGCTCTGTTTATCAATGCTGCCTGCTCCTCTCCATGCACCTTCAAGAATCCTGTCGCCGGTGAGGCCGATTTCTTACGTGCGACTAATTTACTGAAACGTGACCAACCAAACTCACGAATCACATACGACCAATAGCCCATGTTTTCCGGTTCTTCTTGCACGTAGAATACCTCAGCTGATTTGTATTTCGCTAATTCTGCTTCCACTTGCTTCGTTGGGAATGGATGCAATTGCTCCAAACGGATAATTGCAACATCCTTACGCTTGTCTTTTTCTTGACGATCCAATAAATCAAAATATACTTTACCAGAACAGATCAACACGCGTTTTACTTTCGCTTTGTCTGCAAATTCATCTCCAATCACTTCTTGGAAAGAACCTTTCGTAAAGGCATCCATCTTCGAAACAACTTTGGGATGACGGAAAATAGACTTAGGCGACATCACAACCAATGGCTTGCGGAACTCCCAAGTTAATTGACGGCGTAAAGCATGGAAAATATTCGCCGGCGTTGTCAAGTTGGCAATTACCATATTATTCTCCGCGGCTAATTGCAAGAAACGTTCCGGACGAGCATTTGAGTGCTCTGGCCCTTGTCCCTCGTAACCATGCGGCAACAACATCACTAAACCGTTTTGTGTTCCCCACTTCGACTCATGAGATGAAACGAATTGGTCAATCATCGTTTGAGCGCCATTGGCAAAATCACCAAACTGTGCTTCCCAGATAACCAAGGCATTGGGATTCGCTAAGGCATAACCAAACTCATAACCCAAAACGCCGTATTCCGACAATAATGAATTATAGATTTGCGCTTTTTCCTGCTTATCTGAAATATGATTTAATGAACTGTAATTCTCATTCGTGTTCGCATCATGCAATACGGCATGACGGTGCGAGAATGTACCACGTTGAACGTCTTGACCCGACAAACGAACGGCTTTGCCTTCAACTAATAAAGACCCATAAGCTAATAATTCAGCCGTAGCCCAGTTCAATTCGCCTTTTTCAAAAAATACCTTACGGTCAGCAATTACTTTTTCAATTTGCTTCAAGGCAACAAAACCCTTTGGCAAAACAGTAATCGCTTTCGCAACTTGATCAACAGTAGCTTGCGAAATAGCCGTATTAGGCGATTTTTCGAAATCTTTCTCCGTTGAGTAACGTAATTCCGACCAGGCATTATCCAATTTCAATGGAATGTATGGAGGGCGAACTTTTTGTTTCACCAAATCCAAACGTGCTTGTAACTCAGCTTTGAACTCGGCGTCCATTTGCTCTGCTAACTTCGCTTCGATTTCTCCTTGCTTGATTAATTTTTGCGTA
>CALLKB010000273.1 GCA_938008575.1 uncultured Cytophagaceae bacterium
ATGGCTTAAAAGGCGCCACTCGGTGTGCCGTATCCCAATACAATTGCGGCGCGATATAATCTAACCAGCCTTGCTTTAACCAATAATCTGTATCCGCATATAAATCGTCATAAGATTGCAAACCTTTCACCGTAGGTGATCCGTTCACGGGATCAGATGTTTTATGTCGCCAAATCCCAAATGGACTTATCCCAAACTTCATTTTCGGATTGGTCTTGCGAATGGTCTCGGAGATTTCCTGAATTAACGCACTCGTATTACGACGCCTCCAGTCTGCCCTAGATTCACCCGAAAGCCTGTATTTTAGATATGTATCCTCGTCATTTAATTTTGATTTCGGATCTGGATACGGATAAAAATAATCATCAAAGTGGATTCCATCCACATCATAATTCAAAATGATATTACGTACGAGTCCTGCGATGTAATGGCGTACTGCAGGAATACCAAAATCAAACAGCAACTGTCCCCCATAAGACAAAAGCCATTCTGGGTGTTTTCTAGCGACGTGTTCTGAACTTAATAGCGCTCTCGATGACATGGAAGCACGGTTCAGGTTTAACCAGGCGTGAAATTCCATCCCACGGGCGTGTGTCTGATCGATCATAAATTCCAAAGGATCGTAATAGGGGCTAGGCGCCTGCCCCTGTTTCCCAGAAAGGTAGGTCGTCCAAGGTTCAGCACTTTTCGCATAAAGCGCATCAGAGGCGGTTCGAATTTGGACAAAAAGGGCATTGATTCCTGTTTTCTGGTGGGAATTCAATAGATCAATAAATTCGGATTTTTGTTTCGCGCCGTCGTAATTGTGCGGGCTGGGCCAGTCGATGTTTTGGACTGTCGCCACCCAAACTCCCCTCAACTCACGCTTAGGTCCCTGCGCTAGCACACAGGTAAATAAAAGACAAAAAATAAGGGTTGAAATTAGGCGCATCATTCGGGATGCAATTTACCTAAAAATGGGCAATTAGGCTTTGTCGATTGAAAATAAATAGCCTACCCCCTTCAATGTTTTGATGTAATATTCTGGGATTTTTTCGCGCAATTTACGGATATGTACATCCACCGTGCGTTCCACTACGAATACATCTGATCCCCACACCTTTTCTAATAATTCATCACGGTTAAATACCTTATTCGGGTTCTTGGCTAAGAAAGAAAGCAATTCAAATTCCTTTTTAGGTAAAATCAAGGCTCTTCCTTGGAATGTCGCTGCATATTGCACGCGGTCAATGACTAAATCTCCGATGGAAATAACGTCGTTTTTCGACTCAGGAACAGCTACTTCACGTGTTAGTAAGGCGTTGATTCGGCTAATTAAGGCACGTAATTTGATCGGTTTTACGACATAATCTGTGGCTCCACTTTCAAAAGCAGCGATTTCGGTGTACTCTTCACCACGTGCCGTAAGGAACAGGATGAGTGTATTTTTGAATTCGGGATTTGATTTGATTTGGCGGGCTGCTTCGATGCCATCCATTTCGGGCATCATCACATCCATCAAGACAACGTCAAAGCGCTCCACGGCCAAAAGATCCAGCGCCTCCTGACCATCACAGGCTGTGGCATACCGGTAACCCATGCGTTGCAACATGATTTCCGCCAGCTTGCGGTTGATCTCGTGGTCTTCGACCAATAAAACAGACAGCACCTGCTCACGGACCCATCCAGGCGAGGCCAAAATTTCACTGCCGGTGGCGCAAGCCAAGGGCTGCGGCAAGTCCAACACCCGTTTGACCGGGATGGTGGCCACGAAACAAGCGCCCAGACCAAGCTGTCCTTGGGCTGAGATGTCACCTCCCATCAGCTGCAACAAGCTGCGGGTGATGGCCAAACCCAAGCCCGTGCCACCATACGAACGCGTGACTGAACCATCGGCCTGCGTAAACGGACTGAACAGCGCCTCAGTACGGGCCGTATCAAAACCAATCCCGGTATCGATGATCCGGATGCGTAAAACAGCGCTTTGATCATCGCTCCCCGGCAAGGCCTCAGTCTGGACTGTGACTGAACCTTGCTCGGTGAACTTGATGGCATTGCCAATCAAATTGGTCAGCACCTGCCGCATGCGTACCGGATCCATCCACACCAGTTCAGGTACATCTGTCGCCGTAGAAACGTGCAAAGCAATCCCTTTGGCTTTGGCCAACTGCTCCAATGACTTGGCCGTGTGTCGAATCAGCTGTGTTGGACTCACTTCCAACAATTCCAGCTCCAGCGCCCGCGCCTCGATTTTCGAAAAATCCAGAATCTCATTGATGATGTGCAGCAAATGGTTGGCCGAATCGCGCGCCAGCACCAGATACTCTTTTTGCGTGGCTGGTTGGTGCTGCGTCTCCAATGCCAACTCGGTCATGCCCAAAATGCCATTCATTGGCGTGCGAATTTCATGGCTCATGGTGGCCAGAAAATCTCCCCGCATGCGGTTGGCTTGTTCGGCTTTGTCTTTGGCCTCGACCAACAGGTTTTGTGCATTCTGGATGGCCGTGAAATCCTGCATGACCCCGATGAAGAAATGCCCGTTGTCACGCCGGGTTTCACTGATCGTCAGTCGCACAGGGAACAAACTGCCATCGCGCCTGCGCCCTTGCAGGACATGGGGCTGGTTCAAACGGTTTTTATCGCCCGCCTTCAAATAACGGTCCATGTACTGGTCATGGGGCCCTTGCTCTGCTTCG
>CALLKB010000274.1 GCA_938008575.1 uncultured Cytophagaceae bacterium
AAAGTGGAGTTTGAATGGGTTGAGCAATCCTTTTCGGGTGATGAAGATCAAGAGCCTGCGTCACATGCCGACCTGCATGCAGAGACTGTCAATGAGATGTTGGGGGATGAGATCACTGCCGCCATACAAGCGTTGCCTGTCGACTTTCGAATGATTATCATACTCTGTGATTTAGAAGAATTTAGTTACGAGGAAATGGCCCGTATTTTGGATATACCCATTGGGACTGTTCGTTCACGTCTGCATCGTGCGCGTGCTATCTTGAAAGATAGTTTGGCCGCCTATGCTAAAAGTAAAGGCTACCACTGACAATGTGTCACTCCTTCAAAATGAACTTTATTCCCCGTCCCCGTTGTTAAAAAATTAGTGCATTAAGCATGTAAACTCATGAAAAAGACTTGTACCCATCAGCCCGATTGTTTAAAGTTAATTCAGCGTATCATCGATCGCGAGGCAACTCCTGAAGAAGAGGCAGCTTTTCTTGCTAATAAAGAACAATGTTTGCCATGCCAAGAAGGGTATGAACTTGAGCAATCGTTGCGAAAAGCTATTAAATCGAACTGTTCAAGTAAATGTCCGGAAACGCTTTTCGCTCGGATTAAAGCAAAACTTTTCGTCGTTTTAATCCTTATTTCCATACTTATTCCGTTATTTTGCTAGCTAATTAAATCAAGCAGCACTTGGAAGGTAAACTCATTATTTTTTCTGCTCCATCCGGATCCGGTAAAACAACCATTGTAAAAGAATTATTAGCGAATAACCCGAATTTGGGTTTTTCTATTTCAGCTTGCACGCGTGATAAACGTGGTCGCGCAGAAGCGAACGGTCAAGATTATTATTTCATGACGCCCGATGAATTCCGTGCTAAAATTGATGAAGATGCGTTTGTCGAGTGGGAGGAAGTTTACCCAGGCGCCTATTATGGTACATTGAAGTCTGAAATTGAGCGTATCTGGGCATCAGGAAAACATGTCATTTTTGATGTGGATGTGAAAGGCGGTCTTGCGTTGAAAAACTATTATAAGGAGCGCGCATTAGCCATTTTTGTGAAAGTCCCTACGCTTGAAATGCTCGAAGAGCGTTTACGTTCTCGTGGTACCGAAACGGAAGAATCACTTTCCAAGCGAATTTTTAAAATGAAATTTGAATGGGCATTTCAAGACAAATTTGATGTGATTCTCGTGAACGACAAATTGGAGGACGCTGTCAAAGAAGCACAAAGTTTATTTGATAATTTTACGCGATAAGATGAAGATTGGCCTATTTTTTGGATCGTTTAATCCCATTCATCATGGCCACCTCATTATTGCTCAAGCCGTATTAAATCAAACGGACGTAGATCAAATCTGGTTTGTTGTTTCTCCTCAAAATCCGCATAAACACAGCAAAACGCTTTTGCACGAATTCGATCGACTGGATTTAGTTGACCGTGCCATTGCAGATAATTATCATTTTAAGAGCTCGGATATCGAGTTTCACTTAAGTAAACCTTCCTATACGATTCATACACTGACGCATTTGTCGGAGAAATTCCCCAACGATTCTTTTCGGTTAATTTTGGGTGGTGATAACCTCGAACAATTCAAAAGTTGGAAGAATTACGATAAGATACTTGATTATTTTGGCCTCTATGTTTATCCGCGCGGAGAGCAAAAACAGAGTGATTTGTGGCAGCACCCACACGTTACACGCATTGAGGCACCATTATTGCAAATTTCGGCAACGTATATTCGTCAATGCATACAACAAGGTCAGTCGATAAAATATCTAGTTCCTGATACTGTAGAAGAATTAATCCAATCAAAAAAATTCTACATTTAGGCCTTTTCGCCTAACATGTGTTTTCATTTTTTAGTCCTTTCCCTTTTTTGCGAATTTTAGGCCTATGGATCATCGGCTTTTTGTTCGGTCCTTACGGATTGTTGGCATTTGCTTTGAGCTTAATGCTTATTTTTCGCCAGTGGAGAATCGTAGGCCTTATTTTTATCATGGGCTTATCCTATGTTCGATTTGCTCAAATAGCAAATGAATGGACAATTGTTCCGAGTCACGATGCCTTTGTATTTCAAGTTGACCAAGACCCAGTTGAAGGTGCTAAATCTTTGAAGATTCGTGCTAAAGTAATTGCTGTTCGTCAGAAAAATCGATGGATTCAAGTTCACGCCGTTGCCATCTTATATGTACCGCTTAAGGGGATCTCACCTCGGAGTGGCCAAGTTTATCAAGTTTATGGAAGCTTAAAACCCATACGTGATGCTTTGTTGCCTGGAGCATTTGATTGGAAGTCTTATTATGCCCGACAAGGAATATATGCCTCAATTTTTGTCGCATCGAAAAGTATGAGCTTATTGAGAGATGCAAAAACGCAGCCCCATTTTATCGATAAGCTTAGAAATCAGGCTGTATTTTATTTACATCAAGCATTGCCGATAGGGGTTCATCGCAATGTTGCTGAAGCAATGTTTTTGGGAATTGGTGGTACGATCGATTTTGAAACACGTCAGTCTTATGCGGCATTAGGAGCCATTCATATTTTGTCGGTGTCCGGCATGCACGTTGGCTTACTTTATATGGGTTTGCAGTTCTTATTTGGGTTCTTAAAGCGTTTTAGGACGGTTGGCCTACAAGTATATTTTGCTTTAATCATGCTGGTCTTGTGGACTTATGCCGCGATATCTGGATTTTCTGCGCCCGTATTGCGTTCGGCTTGGATGTTCTCGGTATTGCTCTTTGCGCAGGTGTTCCGCTTGCGATCGCATCCGTTGAATATTTGGGCTTTTTCGTGTTTTGTTTTACTTGTAATTCAGCCGAATGAATTGTTTCAAGTGGGCTTCCAACTGTCTTATGCTGCTGTGCTCGGGCTTATTTTATTTCAAAATAAACTCGTTCAATTATGGAAGCCAAAAACTTGGTTAGCCCAACAAGCATGGGAGTTGACCTGTGTCGCCATCAGTGCCCAAATTTTTACCTGGCCCTTGATTATCTTTTACTTTCATCAATTCCCCAATCCTTTTTATTTCTTTTTGCTCAACCCTGCTTTGGTTTTGCTTTCGACTTGCACTTTGGGTATTGGCTTTTTATATCTGATTTTAGCCCCAATCATTAGTTATATGCCTATTGTTTTTTCTGCGTTTGGACATTTGTTTTTATTCAGTTTTGAGCTTTTACATGGTCTTATGTTTTATACCACAGGGCGCTTTCAGACGGTGATTTCCTTTGTCCGAATGAATGGATTTGAATTAGGAGCCTATTATTTGGGTATCGCCTTGGTGTGGTATTGGCGGGCAATGCGTAGGGTATGGGGGCTCTACCTTGGAATAGGCCTCTTGAGCTTTATTATGATTTATCGTTTGATGGAGCCCTGGCAGGATGAAGCCTATTTAACGGTGGCGGAAAAGCAGTTGGTATTTCTAAGAACCAAAGGGATATATGGGCAAAGCTATGGCGCAGTGAGTGAGGCATGGTTACAAGCAAATGCCAGTCCTTGGTGGGCAAGGAATCAAGGGGTAGACACCTCGACTCATAAATGGCCACAAGGTAGTTTTCAGTGGATATATCAGGGGAATGAATTTGTCTATCTGACGAAACCGAGTGTCCAACGAAATCCACACAATAGCCATCTGATTCTAGCCGCAGATTTAGATTTGAGAGATCCTCGATTTTTGACTACGTGGCGGAGGTCAACTTGGTATTTTATACGTAAGCCGAGTGCGTATCGATTGAGTAAACTCAAGACTTTTTGGCCTAAAAAAGTATATTATTTAGCAGAGCAAGCTGCCGTTCATTTGCCATAAAAAAAGGCTGCCCGTTTAGGCAGCCTTCTAGAATTAGCTTGGTTTCTTCTCGTTACGCTTACGCTCGTTTGGATCTAGCCAAATTTTACGCATACGCAATGATTTTGGAGTGATTTCTAAGTATTCATCCTTTTGGATAAATTCCATACACTCTTCTAATGAGAAGTTTAATTTCGGAGCAATTTTGGTATTTGAATCCGTACCTGACGCACGCATATTCGTTAATTGCTTCGCAGCTTGAAGGTTTACTTCGATGTCGTTTTGGCGATTGTGCTCACCTACAACCATCCCTGTGTAAACCTCTTCACCTGGATCGATGAAAAACACCCCTCTATCTTGTAATTTATCAATTGCATAAGGAATTGCAGGACCTGTGTTCATTGAGATCAATGACCCGTTGATACGACCTGGAATAGCTCCTTTGAACTCTTCGTAAGCAATAAAACGGTGTGCCATAATCGCCTCACCAAATGTAGCTGTTAAAACTTTCGAACGTAAACCAATCAATCCACGAGATGGAATGTTGAATTCTAAGTGTTGCAAGTCACCTTTCGGTTCCATGATCAATAATTCACCTTTACCTTGTGTTGCTAATTCAATTACTTTACCAGCAACTTCAGCAGGAACGTCTACAACTAAAGATTCAATTGGCTCTAAACGCTCGCCGTTTGGACCTTCTTTAAAGATTACTTGAGGCTGACCTACTTGTAATTCGTATCCTTCGCGACGCATGGTCTCGATTAATACCGACAAGTGAAGAATACCACGTCCAAATACTAAGAATTTATCTTCGCTTTCTGTTGTAACAACTTTCAAGGCTAAGTTTTTCTCTGTCTCTTTGAATAGACGCTCACGGATGTGACGAGATGTTACTAATTTACCTTCTTTACCAAAGAATGGAGAGTTGTTGATTGTGAACAACATATTCATCGTAGGCTCATCGATTGCGATACGCTCCAACGCTTCTGGATTCTCAGCATCTGCGATTGTATCACCGATTTCGAAATCTTCGATACCTGTTACTGCACAAATCTCACCACACTCTACTTTGTCAACTTTTACTTTACCAAGACCTTCAAATACTTGAAGTTCTTTGATGCGCATTTTCTTGGTTGTGCCATCTGCTTTACACAATGAAATTTGCATTCCTTCTGTCAAAGTTCCACGCTCTAAACGTCCGATCGCGATACGACCTACGAATGAAGAGTAGTCCAATGACGTAATCTGCATTTGTGGCGTTCCTTCTTGAACTTTAGAAGCAGGGATGTGCTCGATGATCGCATCCAATAATGGGATGATATTGTCGGTTGGCTTTTTCCAATCGTCACTCATCCATCCTTGTTTCGATGAACCGTAAACACATGGGAAATCCAATTGATCTTCCGTTGCATCTAAGTTGAACATCAAATCAAATACACTTTCGTGTACCTCATCTGGACGGCAGTTTTCTTTATCTACCTTATTAACAACCACGATAGGCTTCAATCCTAAAGCGATGGCTTTTGATAATACGAAACGTGTTTGTGGCATCGGACCTTCAAAGGCGTCAACCAATAAAATAACACCATCCGCCATACGAAGTACGCGTTCCACTTCACCGCCAAAGTCGGCGTGACCTGGTGTGTCAATGATGTTGATTTTTACTCCATTATAACGAACCGATACGTTTTTAGAAACAATCGTAATACCGCGTTCACGTTCTAAGTCGTTATTATCTAGGATCAAATCTCCAAATTCCTGGTTCTCACGGAAGATTTTAGAGGCATGAATAATTTTGTCCACAAGAGTCGTTTTACCGTGGTCAACGTGGGCAATGATGGCAATGTTACGAATGCTTTGCATAAAAATGTAGGCGTTGAATGAATTAAAATTCTCCCAAGTCGGGGAATTTAAGGTGCAAAGGTACGGATAATTTCTTTGAAAAGTGCTAATTGATTAAAAATCAGCTGTGGGGAATTTATTCTGTCAGGGCTCTTGATGCCTTAGCCTTCGCTTTTTGGCCTAATTGCTCAGCTATTTTTTGTGCAATTCCGACCGAATCAATCCCACAAAGTGCATATAATTCACTTTGTTCGCCATGTTCCACAATGTGGTCTGGGATTCCCAAACGAATCATGTTGGCCTGATATTGATGATCAACCATGAATTCCGCAATGGCAGAACCGAATCCGCCAACGATCGAGGCGTCTTCTACTGTTAGGATGGTATTAAATTTAGCGAAGATTTCATGTAAAAGCTTTTCATCTAGCGGTTTTGCGAAGCGCATGTCATATAAAGCTGCTTGAATTCCTTGACTTGTTAATAATTCAACTGCCTTGATCGCTTCGTTCCCGATATGTCCTAAACTTAAAATGGCCACATCTTTCCCGCTGTTGATTTGAAGGCCTGTCCCAATTTCAATTTCTTCAAAATTTGTACGCCAAGCGGGCATGACCCCTTGACCTCTTGGATATCGAATGCTAATCGCTTCACCGCGTTCTTTGAATGTATCCAAAGACGCTGTATACATGATGTTTCTTAATTCTTGCTCGTTACGTGGAGCTGCCACAATCATATTGGGAACGCAACGCATCATTGCAATGTCCAAATTTCCATGGTGCGTAGGACCGTCTGCTCCCGCCAAACCCGCACGGTCTAGGCAGAAAATCACCGGTAACTTTTGCAAACACACATCATGTACAACTTGGTCGTAGCCCCTTTGCATAAAGGAACTGTATATATTACAGAAAACGGTCAATCCTTGCGTAGCTAATCCCGCCGAAAATGTAACGGCATGTTGTTCCGCAATTCCCACATCAAATGCACGGTCCGGCATCGCCGCCATCATGATATTTAACGAGGAGCCCGATGGCATCGCAGGGGTAATTCCCATGATTTTGGGGTTCTTTTCTGCGAGCTCAACTAATGTGTGTCCAAAAACCTCCTGGTATTTAGGTGCTTGTGGATTGTCGTAGGTCTTTTTTTCGATTTCCCCCGTTAGCTTATCGAATTTACCTGGCGCATGCCAAAGTGTTTGATCTTTTTCGGCCAACGAATATCCTTTGCCCTTGGTTGTGACGCAATGCAAAATTTTAGGGCCGGGAATATCTTTTAAATCACGCAAAACAGTGGCTAGGTATTCCACATCATGTCCATCAATCGGGCCAAAATAGCGTAAATTGAAGGACTCAAATAAATTGCTTT
Source organism: uncultured Cytophagaceae bacterium (assembly GCA_938008575.1). Taxonomy (GTDB): domain Bacteria; phylum Bacteroidota; class Bacteroidia; order Cytophagales; family Spirosomataceae; genus Aquirufa; species Aquirufa echingensis. The sequence continues at coordinate 6,978 of CALLKB010000274.1, forward strand.
GCTTCAACAAAGTGGCTTTTAGACCATTCTCGATTTTGGAGACAATTTCTTGTGCCGACTTCCCAAAGCGGGACATCTTTCCTAGTAGGTTCCAAACATCATCCTTCACCTTGTTGTAAGTATGGGATGTCGTGATGTCGGTTAAATATTCTTTCAAAGCACCTACATTGGGGTCAATCGCCATGCAATTATCATTCAAAATGATAATCATGTTGTTTGGGATATCTCCCGCATGATTCATGGCTTCGAAAGCCATGCCCGCGGTCATGGAGCCATCGCCTATGACCGCAATGTGCTGACGATCAAATTCTTTTTTATAACGTGATGCAACAGCCATCCCTAAAGCAGCTGAAATGGATGTGGATGAATGTCCTACACCAAATGCATCATATTCGCTTTCGGATCTTTTGGGGAATCCGCTGATGCCGCCCAACAAACGATTCGTGTGAAAAACCTCCTGTCTACCAGTTAATATTTTATGTCCATAAGCCTGATGTCCTACATCCCAGACTAATTGGTCATAAGGTGTATTAAAAACATAATGTAAGGCTACGGTTAATTCGGTCACTCCAAGTGAAGCGCCAAAGTGTCCGCCATTGACCGAGACATGGTCGATGATGAATTGACGCAATTCCTCGCAAACAGCTGGAAGCTGGTTGGCTTGTAACTTACGCAGATCGGCAGGTGCCTGAATCTTGCTTAGTAAGGGGCCGGCAGGGAATTGAGTTGACACAAATAATTTATTCAAGTGAAAGAAAAACTCTACAAAGGTAAAAATGTTTTTGACGCTTACTCATTTTTTTGACTTGCCTTGAACAATCTTCTTTTTTCGGTTTTGCTTAGGCTGTCGTAGCCCGACTTCGATATTTTGTCCAAAATCTGATTCAGTTCTTCTTCATCGATGTTTTCGGCTTGTTTTCTTGGCTTTTTTTCGCGCGTTAAGTCGGCATGAATGAATGGGCTATCTTTTTTTCTAAATCTTTCCCAACGAATCGGATGTTCGTGGAGATAACCCATGAAAAAGCCTACAAGGGCGCCACCTAAATGGGCAATTTGACCTCCCGCATTTGTTCCCACCGTCTCCAAAAGCGACCAAATTAAATAAAAGCCCGCGATGTATTTGATGCGAACGGGACCAATTAAAAGTAGATGGACCTCGAAATTCGGTCGGAGGGTGGCAGCAGCCAAAACAATAGCAAAAACCCCTCCTGAAGCACCCAATAAATAACTCCCATTTAGGCGCTCAAAAAAAGGAATGAAATTATAAGCCAACAAAAAAGCGATAGCCCCCATGATGCCACCCAAGAAAAAGGTTTGCACACTTTTATTATTCCCGATGACCTCTTGTAGAATTTTCCCGAACCAATAAAGGAACATCATGTTGAAGGCCAAATGGAAAATTTCAACATGCACAAAAAAGTAACTGATGAACCTCCAAGGATGTAATAGGTTTGATTGGAAGTTGGCTGATAGTGTCAATTGCTCCAAAAGCAACTCATAAACATACGCTTTGTCGCTGATAATCATCACAATGCGGAACAACATCAATACAAGAAATACCAAACAATTTACCGCAATGATTTTCAATAATCCTTCACCGGGTTGCTGCAATATGCGCGTTAAATCATTCCAAAATCCGCGCATATCAATAGAAATGATTGCGTTTGGTCTTCCAAACCATCAATAGGATGACAGCAAAAATCATCCCGCCAATGTGCGCGAAGTGAGCTACATTATCCCCTTGATATTGTTGAATCCCTTGATACAGTTCATAAAGACCATAAAAACTTACAAAGTATTTTGCCTTGATGGGAATAGGGAAGGGGAAAAGGAACATTTCCGAATTAGGGAACAAATAGCCGAAGGCCATTAAAATGCCAAAAAT
>CALLKB010000275.1 GCA_938008575.1 uncultured Cytophagaceae bacterium
TAGAAGAAGAAGTGTAGATATCCAATAAACGCTTGTGCGTTGCTAATTGGAACTGCTCACGACTTTTCTTGTTAACGTGCGGTGAACGTAACACAGTGAAAATGCGTTTGTGTGTAGGCAAAGGAATAGGACCTGTAACTACTGCACCTGTACTGCGTACTGTTTTTACGATTTTCTCAGCTGACTTGTCAACTAAGTTGTGATCGTAAGATTGTAATTTTATTCTAATTCTTTGAGACATAGCTTATTTTTCCAAATTATCTTGGGGATGCAAAGGTAATGGGTTGTAACCTAACATTCAAGAAATATTGTGTTTTTTTTAATTTTTTTTCAAAATAATTTACAGCTCCCCTTTTGAGCAAAAGAAAGCCCCCTCCGTTTGATTGGAGGGGGCTCCTAATTTATTGAAAATCAAGGAATTGATTACTCTTCATCCTTCACTTTACCTTTGTTTTTAGCCATTACTTCCTCAGCAATATTGTTTGGTGCTGGGTTATAGTGACTGAACTCCATAGTTGATGTGGCACGACCAGAGCTCAAAGAACGTAATTGTGTTACGTATCCAAACATTTCGCTCAAAGGTACTTTAGCCTTGATTACTTGTAAGTTACCGCGGCTGTCCATACCTTCTAACATACCACGACGACGGTTCAAGTCACCTGTTACATCTCCCATGTACTGATCTGGAGTAACTACCTCTACTTTCATGATTGGCTCAAGTAAAGTAGGCTTCGCTTTCTTACCAGCAGTTCTGAAACCAGCTTTAGCACACAATTCAAATGACATTGCATCAGAATCCACATCATGGTAAGAACCATCAAATACACGAACCTTCATGTTGTTTACTGGGAAACCAGCTAAAACACCTGTTGACATTGAGGTCTCAAAACCTTTCGTGATTGCAGGAACGAATTCTTTAGGGATAGATCCACCAAATAAATCATTTACAAATTGGAAAGATTTTTTATCAGGGTTTGCTGCTAACCACTCCTCATCTGCAGGTCCGATAGAGAATTGGATATCTGCGAACTTACCACGACCACCAGATTGCTTTTTCAAGACTTCACGGTGTTCAATAGTAGTTCCAAATGCTTCTTTATAAGCTACCTGAGGATTACCTTGGTTGATTTCCACTTTGAACTCACGACGCATACGGTCAACGATGATCTCTAAGTGCAATTCACCCATACCTGATAAAATAGTTTGACCAGTATCTTCGTCGGTCTTCACTCTTAAGGTAGGATCTTCCTCTACTAATTTTGCAATAGCCATACCCATTTTATCAACGTCTGCTTGAGTTTTTGGCTCAACAGCTACAGAGATAACTGGTTCTGGGATAAACATATTCTCAAGAACAATTAAGTGATTCTCATCACATAATGTATCTCCTGTTTTGATCTCTTTAAATCCAACCGCTGCTGCGATATCACCTGCCTCGATAAAATCGATTGGGTTTTGTTTGTTCGCAAACATTTTCATGATACGAGAGATACGCTCATTCTTACCACTACGTACGTTTCTTACATAAGAACCCGCATCTAAGTGACCAGAATAACATCTGAAGAACGCCAAACGTCCTACGAATGGATCTGTCATAATTTTGAATGCCAATGCAGCAAATGGTTCTTTTGCATTTGGCTTACGGAAGATTTTTTCACCTGTATCAGGATCTGTTCCTTCTGTATCATCCACATCTACTGGAGAAGGTAAATAACGACATACCGCATCTAATGCAGTTTGTACACCTTTATTTTTGAATGAAGATCCACACATCATTGGAACGATACTTAAATCGATACAAGCTTTACGGATTGCTTCATGTACTTCAGCTTCAGAAATTGAATCTGGATTCTCAAAGAATTTCTCCATCAATTTGTCATCATATTCAGCAACAGCTTCAATCAATTGAGCTCTCCAATAATCCACATCTTCTTTCATATCATCTGGTACAGGAATCTCAGAGTAAGTCATACCTTCTGTTGCATCATCCCAGATAATACCTTTCATTTTAATTAAATCCACTACCCCTTTGAAACCATCTTCAGCTCCAATTGGTAATTGTAATGGCACAGCCTTCGCACCTAACATTTCTCTTACTTGGTTTACCACCATTAAGAAATCTGCACCAGCACGGTCCATTTTATTTACGAAACCGATACGAGGAACTTTGTAACGGTTTGCTTGACGCCATACAGTTTCTGATTGAGGCTCCACACCATCCACAGCAGAGAACAAAGCAATCAAACCATCCAATACACGCATAGAACGCTCTACCTCTACAGTAAAGTCAACGTGACCTGGAGTATCAATAATGTTGAAATAATAACTTTTTGTATTAGCATCAGGCTTACCTAATACTGTTGGGAACTGCCATTGACAAGACACCGCTGCAGAAGTAATAGTAATACCTCTTTCTTTTTCTTGCTCCATCCAGTCTGTGGTAGCACCACCGTCATGTACTTCACCAATTTTGTGAATCATACCTGTGTAACGTAAAATACGCTCAGTGGTAGTTGTTTTACCCGCATCAATGTGGGCAGCAATACCTATGTTTCTTGTTAACGATAAATCGCGTGACATACTCTTTTATAAATCTTATTAAACCCTAAAGTGTGCGAAAGCCTTGTTGGCTTCAGCCATTTTGTGTGTATCCTCTTTTTTCTTTACAGCAGAACCTTCGTTGCGCGCAGCAGCCAAAATCTCACCCGCCAATTTCTCGGCCATAGATTTTTCGTTGCGTTTGCGGGCATACCCAATCATCCACTTCATACCAACTGCCATACGGCGACGTGGCTGAACTTCAGTTGGGATTTGGAAAGTTGATCCACCTACACGACGGGCCTTAACCTCAACCGTTGGCATTACGTTGTTCAACGCTTTGCGGAAGGTTTCAATTCCAGCTTCCTCGGTAACCTTGGCTTCAACGATATCCAACGCACTGTAGAATATGTTAAAGGC
>CALLKB010000276.1 GCA_938008575.1 uncultured Cytophagaceae bacterium
AGTCGGTTTATCAAGCAATTGCGTTTGGATTGGGTGAAACAAAATCCTGCTTTAACGTGGACAGAGCCTTCCGTGAGTTTTGATTTAGCTGAAAATGCACCAACAAATGAAGTTCACCGTATTGAAAAATCGTATGAAGTCATTCAGCAATTGAAAGCCAAATTAGAAACACGCGGATTATCTCCGTCTGCCATGGCCCAATTTGCCAATTGTAGTTTGCAATACTATTATAGCTATGTGTTGGACTTGCGGAAAGAGAAGCAGTATGAGGATGAATTGGGAGCTGATGTGTTTGGTACGTGGGTGCATAAAGTTTTAGAGAATGTAGATAAAGCAATTTTAGCATCGCATGACGGCTGGGTAGACCAGGCGGATGTGGCAGCTCGGATTGAAAGTTTGGATGATTTGTTGAATCAAGCCATGGTAGAAATTCAAGATCGAGAGGGTGTTTTTGAGATGGAAAAAGGTTTCAATTTCGTATTGAAAGAAGTGGCCAAAACCATTTTAACGAGTTATTATCAGTCGGAATCCATTGGGAATACGGGACGTGTCCAATTGCTTGATACCGAGATGGATCTAAATACCTTGGTTCCCGTGAGTTTTGAAGGAGCTGACTTTTCGGTGAAGTTGAAGGGGCGTGTCGACCGATTGGATCGGGTGGATGGCGTGTATCGCATCATTGATTACAAAACGGGAAAAGTAGAAACAAAGGATTTGACGGTTGGCGACCAGGGATTAGCCGCGGCATTGGTTTCGGAGGATTTGAAGGGCAAATTATTGCAGTTGTGGTTATATAAATTTTTGTTGGCTGATGCGGTTCGTGCGCAAACGAACCCTTTGTTTGCAGGATTAGATTGGAAAAATATATTGATTGAGCCAGGAATAATTTCTTTCCGCAACTTAGGTGCTGGCGTATTATCTGTGCCAAAATTGGGTTTATGGTTTGAAGAAGGTCAAAACATGGAAGGATTCATTTCGGATTCTATGAAATTGATTCAGGCTTGGGTGGACAAGATCTTGGATCGATCGAAGCCCTTTGAGAAAACATCTGATGTGGAATCATGCCAATTTTGCGACTTCAAGGTAATTTGCCATCGGGAGATTTAAGTGTTATTTTTGTGTTTTAAAAGACAAAACATGACATTTCAAGAAATCAACGAACGTATTCATGCACTAGCTTCCCAAAAGGGCGGACAGGGTGTTTCTTTCAAATTTGCATTTCCTTCAGGCATCATTGTGGTTAATTCTGATGGCACAGTGACCAACGAAAACGTGGATGCTGATTGTACGATCGCTTCAACTGAGGAGAATTTCACAGCTTTATTAAAGGGTGAATTAAATCCTATGATGGCCGTGATGACTGGAAAAGTGAAAATTTCTGGAGATATGTCGGTAGCGATGAAGCTTCAAAACTTGCTATAATGTTATTTCAAGACACGATTGTGGCATTGGCAACCCCAGCTGGGGTAGGAGCCATTGGGGTAATCCGCTTGTCGGGTCCTGATGCGATTCCTCTTGTCAATGCTGTATTTAAGCCCAAAGACTTAACGAAACAGGCTTCTCATACGATACATTATGGTCGGATAGAAGATGCCGGTCGGGTATATGACGAGGTGGTGGTGAGTTTATACATTGCCCCGAAGAGTTATACCAAAGAAGATGTGGTCGAGATTTCGTGTCATGGATCTCCGTTTATTCAGGAGAGTATTATTCAATTGTTTGTAGAGAAGGGTGCGCGTTTGGCGCGTGCGGGGGAGTTTACCCAAAGGGCATTCATGCATGGTGCCTTCGATTTGGCGCAAGCGGAAGCGGTGGCAGATGTTATTGCGGCAGATTCAGCGGTGGCACAAGCGGCGGCTTTGCATCAATTGCGCGGGGGCTTTTCGAATGAATTAGCTGCCTTGCGGGAGCAATTGATTCATTTTGCGTCATTGATTGAATTGGAATTGGATTTCGGTGAGGAGGATGTTGAATTTGCGGACCGGAAGGATTTAGAGGATTTGGTGAACCAATTATTGGTGGCTATTCGTCCTTTAGTTGCGAGTTTCCGAGCAGGAAATGCGATTAAAAATGGTGTGGCGACAGTAATTGTGGGTAAACCCAATGCTGGTAAATCCACATTATTGAATGCTTTACTGAACGAAGAACGAGCGATTGTTTCAGATATAGCGGGAACGACGCGTGATAGTTTGGAGGATTCGTGGGTATTGGGTGGGATTAAGTTTCGTTTAATTGATACGGCAGGTTTGCGCGAGACGGAAGATGTGATTGAGGCAATGGGCGTGGAGCGAACGCAGGCTTGGGTGAAGAAGGCTCAGGTGGTGATTTATATGGCGGATGCAACGACGGAAACGGCGGCATCTATTCAGACTGGGGTAGAAGCCTTGGGAGCGATTGATATTCCGGTTATCCAGATTTTAAATAAGAAGGATCAGGTTTCATCTGAAACATTAGATGCCTTTACAAAAGAAATACCTTCGTTGATCTGTCTTTCGGCAAAAAACAAGGTAGGCTTGGCCGATTTAGAAAAAGCATTGCTCGATGTGGTGGGCTTGGATCAGGTGAGTACGGGAGGTACATTGGTAACTAATCTACGTCATTACCAACATTTACTTCAAACGCAAGAGACCTTGGAATCTGTTTTACGAGGATTGCAAACGGGATTGACGGGTGATTTGATTGCGCAGGACCTTCGGTATGCCTTACATGATTTAGGGGAGATTACGGGGCAAATATCGAATGATGATTTGTTGAAGAATATCTTTGGGAAGTTCTGTATCGGGAAATAAATAGGATTCTAATCAAACGAAAAATGCCATCGTCAGCTGAGGATGGCATTTTTTTATTCTTTCATTAATTAAACTAAGGTTTTTTTGTGATTATTTCTATGACGCCATTGGCGCCATTTTTTCCATATTTTTCATTGGCTTTTTCGCCTTTGAGGACATTCATTGACTCTATTGTTTGGGGATTGATTTTATTTAAATCAAGGTCTTTAACAATGGTACCATCTATTACGATTAAAGCTTTGATTTTTTCACTAGGAACAGAAACGAATGCGACACTATCCGCTTTCACAGATATGGGTTTTCCGTTTACTTTAGTTCCGTTAGAGACTTTTTGTGCAGTTACCGTAACCACTTTGCCATTGATCGTACTCTTGAATTCAAAATTGTTGGAATCAACCGAGATGACTTTTACGAATTTTGATGGATTTTCTGGTGGTGATGGTGGGCTTGGAACTGATGCGGGTGGTGGTGGAGGTGGCATGTCGCGTGTGGCAACGGCAAATACTTTCTTACCCGTTTTAGGATCTGAAAATATGGTAGAATCCGGTTGGATACTTACAAGAAAGTCTGTTTTAGCAGCTTTCTTAGCTTTTTTTGCTTGCGCTTGGATTTGAATGCTGCACAAGATTAATGCGCATGCTGCCATAGGTAAAACTGCTACGCGTCTTAAATAGGCAAATTTGGGATTTTTTGAGGTCGTTAATAACATAATTCTACGTTTTAGAGATGAGTAATAAAAGGAATGACTAGGGTTTAAAAATTCGTTTCCATAATGTGCTTGCAGTAGCATTTTGGCAAAATCTTGAATATCGCCGTTTTGAATTGCTTCGCGGTCGGCAATGAATTCATGGATATTTTGGAGCTCTTTGCTAATGAGCCAATGAAAGGGATTGAACCAGGCGATGGATGCGGCCAATTGGCAAAATAACCTATCGTAAGTATGCTTTTGCTTGATATGGGCCAATTCATGTTGGAATATCTTCTGCCCATGTTCACTCGACAATTCAATAGATTGCTTCCAAAACAAGAGATTCAAGAAGGAAAATGGAGCATTTTCTAGGTTGGTCTCTACGATTTCGATTCCCTGATTGGATCTAACGGGATGCGCTCGTTTGATTTGGTAGATTTTATAAATGCCCAAAGCTAAATAGGCCAATAATGTCAACGAGATACCTGCTGCAATAAATAGCCCGATTTGATTCCAATCGGTTTGTTCCACTTTTGGTTGAATTTGGATCGAATTCAGGTAAATCATGGATTGGCTGATGCTGGCTGCTTGTTCTTCGCTCACCGACAAGAAATCAAATTTGACAAATGGGCCGAAAAGACTGAGTAGGAGTGATGCCAACAAGTAAAAGCGGTTGTATTGATGCATCAACGTGTTTTTAAGAAACGCGGTGTAGTATCCAAAACAAATGCCTGAAAGGGCAATTGACTTGAGTGCATAGATGAAAATAGCTGAACTAGTCATTTTGTTTTGCTTTTAGTTGTTCGATTAAGTTCTCTAAATCTTCGATGGACATTTGGTTTTTATCCACTAAAAAGGAAACGACATTAGAGTAAGATCCTTCGAAAAAGGATTCGGTTAGACCAGCCATTCGTTGGCCTGAGTAAACTTCTTTGCTAATCAGCGCGGAATACAAATTGTTCCGATTGGGATTTGAGATTTGAACAAACTCCTTCTCCACAAGAATTTTTAATAGGGTGGCGATGGTGTTGGAATGTGCCTTGGGTTCGGGGAGTAGCTCGATGATGTCTTTCAGAAAACCACCCTCAGGTAGGTTCCAAATAACCTGCATAATTTGTTCTTCCGCTTGCGTGAGTTTTTTCATATTTTTTCTTTTGCTTGGGTCAAATGTATAACTAAAAATTTAGTTACAAAATTATTTTAACTAAATTTTTAGTTAAAAATGCAAGCGAAGAAAATTATGATTGAGAATTTCAGTTTATGGGTTTACTTTTTGATAGACTTCAAATAAAGCATCTACTTGGAGAAATGGCTCGCCATATTTAAGTTTCGCCATTGAAATTTGATTCCGAACATCAAATGTTTTAGCAAGTTTGTATTCTTTTTGCATAAGTTCGGGAATCTCTTTTTTTATTTCGGTAGCTTCTCCAGCTCTTAATACCAACCACTCTGGCTTGAGGTAATTAATTACTGCGGAATATTTTTCAGTTTTGAGTGTTTTCCTGGTTTTTACTACTTCAGGAGATGACATACCAGGAAAATCATAGGTTTTGAGGTTCGAATAAAAGCCAATATATCCCAAACACTCCATAAATACTCGATCCTTGGGTTTCGAATTTGCTTTTAACCAAAGACCGATTTGTTTCCTATTTCCCAATTCAACAATCTTTTGTTGGTATTTAATCATTCGCATTCCCAAATAAAAATTACTAAACATGAAAATACAAATCCCTATTAAACTGGCTATGGATGCATATTTCATGATTTTGAATCGTTCATTCGTAAAAAATGCTTCATATATGTCGTTTGCAATTAGGGTTAATATGATTAAAGATGGTGTTATTACGGAAGGTAAATACCAAGGTGACGGTCCTTGTCCTGATACAATATTTAAGTATAGCACCATGAGTAGGCTTGCAATTGAAAGTGCTCTTGCAATTTTGTTTGTGCCAGGAATTAACCAATAGAAAAGCGTTATAAAACTCAATATTTGAGCAATGGGTTTAAAGAGTCCCCAACCTCCAAAATTAACAGCGTAAGCAGGTAAGAATAGATTAGGGGAGCCATTAAAGTTCCGACAATAATTTATAAATGTGTCAATGAGATAGTCGAAGGAGTAAACTTTTGATTTGGCTATGATGGTATGTGGAATAGGGGTTCCATAATAATTATCCGTAATGATTAACCAGGGGCTAAATAAAAGAAAGGCAAAGCCAATCGCCTTAAAAATGTGAAATAAATTCTGACGCGTAAATCTTGTGCTATTATTAACGTTAAATATTACAAATCCTAAAATGAGTATACTAGCATAAATAAAACCATCAGGTCTGGTGAACATGATTCCTGAAAAGCAAATGGCATATCTCCAAGTTTCTGTAAGTGGGAATGAAATCAGCAAATAGATTAATAGGATTTCAAAAAATACCATGAATGCAGATTCCATGCCATTAATTGAATTATCTACTATGAGGAAGCTAAATGCAAAGAAAAATAATGTTATAAAGTAGAAAAACGTGGGGTATTGCAGCTTTTGGATGATTTTAAATAAAATGATACTCGTTGATGAGAGCACAATTGAGCAAACAATTCGATAAATCCAAATCGTAAAATCGTCTGATTGATTTAAAAATATATACTTGATGAATGCAGGGAAAAGTGTACCGATGGGAGAAGTATATGTCATCGTATATTCACCGATGTTATAAACTAAGCCATTTCCCAAAGCTAGATTTTTGGAAGCGCGATAAGTAATATACCAATCCTCCCAGCGATGATCAGTGACTATTGCAAAAAGTAGGCAGATACTAAATAATAATAAGATCCCGAATATTATGTTTCTATTCATAATTATTTGAAAAATTAAAGCCTTTTGTATAAATAAAATACGGCATCAAAGTCTAAATAAGGTTGGCCATATTTGATTTTAGCATGTGCGACATCAAGTCGCTTATCAAAAATTTTAACCAAGTGATATTGCTTTGATAAAAGATTAGGCACCTGTTTGTTGATATTCTCAATTTCAATAGGTCTAATCGAAATCCAAGTGGGTTTAAGTTCTTGAATCAAAAATCCATATTGATTTGTTTTTAATTTTTTTCTAGTTGCTACCATTTCTGGAGAGGACATTCCTGGAAAATCAAATGTTTTTAGTTCCGAGTAAAATCCAATGTATCCAAGGCATTCCATGAAAATGGTATCATGGGCGCTTTTGTGTTTATTGAGCCAAAGTCCTATTTCTTTTCTATTTCCAAATTCAATAATACGTTGCTGAGCCCGAATCATTCGCATGGCGAAATAGAAATTAGCGCCTAAAATGCCGAGAAACACTATTGGGAATAAATAAAAAGTTCTTGTTGGGATTAGACTTTTCAAATCAGAAAAAATGAAAATCCAAATGATAATCGAAGGGCCAGCAACTGCGGGTAAATACCAGGGAGCAGGACCTTGACCCGATACGATATTTAAATATAAAATCATCGCCAAGGTGGAAAATGAAAGTGATCTAGCAATAGTATTCCCCTTCCAATTAACCCAATAAAACAATGAAACTAGGCTCATTCCGCGTGCAAAAAGTCCAAATAATCCCCATCCACCGAAATTTTCACCATAGGGTGCTAAATAGATATCTGATGATCCTTTGAAGTTTTTGGCATAATTTATAAATGAATTGATAAAATATTCAATGTTATAGGTGCGCGATTTGGCAATGATGGTATGTGGCACTGGAGTACCATAATAGTACCATGTCCATAAAAACCAGGGTGTAAAAATGATAGAAGCAATAAATATGGAATAAAGAAGATTCGTTAAATTTTGCTTTGTTATTTGTGTACTGGGAAGTGTAGAAAAAATGCTAAAGCCTAATAAAATTGCACCTGCATAGATGAAACCATCAGGCCTACTGAACATGATAAAAGCAAAAATTATACCAAGTTTTGTCGGGTAATTTTGGGGTTTTGTAATAAGTAAATAAATTAAATAACATTCAAAAAACACCATAAATGCAGATTCCATCCCATTTATCGTATTATCGATAATGATAAAACTCAATGATAATAATAGGATGCCTAAGAAATAGAATAGTCGATTTAGTTTAAAAAATTCTATAATTCGAAATAATGGAAAAGAGCAGAGGGCAAGAACTATTGAACATATAATTCGATAGGCCCACATTGTTGCATCGTCAGAGTAATCAAGCAATAAATATTTTATCAAAGCGGGTATAAGCGTGCCAATGGGTGAGGTATAAGTCATTACCCTTTCCCCAATGTTGAAAACAAGGCCATTTCCCATTGCTAAATTTTTCGAAGCTCTAAAAGTGATATACCAATCCTCCCAACGATGATCTGTGACAAAAGCAAATACCATGCAAACAGCAAAAAGATAGATACTACCTAGTAGAATTTTACGGTTCATGTTGGTTTTGCTTTTAAAGAAGTTCGATTTATTAACAAAATTAATGATAATAAAATGAATCTAAAATAAAATAGAATTGAGTATTGATATAATATAACCTGTTTTTGATGTATAGCTTTGTATTAGGTAAGTCAATTTAGCATGATTTTTATTTGAAATATTGCTTAGCCTTATTCTTGTAGATGTTGATTTATTACCTACCGATAAAAACTTTGAACTCAAATGAAAATCTAGTCCATATTTGATGTGTCATCCTTATGTTGTAGTATACAATGAGATTATATTTGATTTACATATTCTTTTCAACTGCTAAATCCTTTTTCGATATGAAAAATCTCCATCACTCCAGCTTAATTATAGTGTTTTCATTAACATTATTCGGTTGCACTGAGCATTTTTTAGAGAATTCGGAAATTGCAAAACAGAAAGATCCTGATGTTATTATCGATCAGGTTAATGCGTTAGCTTCTAAGACGACACCAGTTCTTGAAGATGCTTATATTATTGTTTATAAGGATAGCACGGAAGCGACAGATGTTGAAGCTGATGTTAATGAATTGGAGTTAACAGAGAGCGTCAAGACAAAACATGTTTACAATAAAGTATTCAACGGATATTCGGCCATTTTGTCCCCTTCGGCTTTGGAAAAAGTAAAAAAGAATCCTAAAGTTGATTACATTGAAAAAGATCAGATTATTCGTCTTAATACGCAAATATCGAATCCTACTTGGGGCTTAGACCGTATCGATCAGCCTAATTTGCCATTGAGTACTACTTATACTTACTTCTCGTCAGGTGCTGGCGTGGATGCTTACATTATTGATACGGGGATTTTAGTGAATCATACCGATTTCGGAACGAGAGCAGTTGGCGGTTTTTCATCGATTGGAGCTGATACAAATTGGATAGATCAAAATGGGCATGGAACTCACGTGGCAGGAACTGTTGGAGGAGATATTTATGGAGTTGCTAAAGGAGTTAAACTAATTGCAGTCCGTGTTTTAGATGCATCCGGTTCAGGTACTACCTCGGGCGTAATTGCCGGAATCAACTGGGCGATTAATCACCATAAGGCAAATCCTGCTGTTGCTAATATGTCCTTGGGTGGCGGGGCTTCCTCAGCACTCGATTTGGCAGTTTCTAACGCCATCAAAGATGGAATTGTCATGTGTGTGGCAGCCGGAAACAATTCTGCAGATGCTGGAAGATTTTCTCCTGCGCGTGTTACATCTGCTATTACGGTAGGGGCAACGGGAGCTTATCCTTCATTAGGTTTAAATTATGATGCCATGGCTTCCTATTCCAATTATGGTTCGGTAGTTGATATATTTGCACCGGGAACTTCGATTTTATCGGATTGGATAAAGTCAACTAGTTCAACTGCTCTTTCAAGTGGTACATCGATGGCGACTCCCCATGTGACAGGTGTTGCGGCATTATTTTTGGCTCAAAATCCTACTTCTTTACCTTCACAAGTTCAGACGTATATCAAAAGTTCTGCATCGAAAAATAAGATTTCGGGTTTAAAAGGGAACACGGTTAATTCTTTGTTGTATACCAATTACTAATCTCAATTTTCTTCAAAAAATAGATAACTTGCCTGCCTATGCAGGGGAAATTTGTTACTATTCGATTTTTGAATTTTACGGGCTTTCAAGCCAAACGTCATGCTTTTGCTGAAATGGGGCGTTCGCTCGTGCAATGCTGGTCGGCACCTGGTTTATTATTCGCTAAACACTTAGGCACCGGAGCTGGAAATGGGTTTTCTATCCTTCCCAATTTTGGTTTATATGCTTGGTTGGGCGTTTGGGAATCACCCCAAAAAGCTGAGGCGTTTTTTCTTACGGATGCCCGTTGGCTTCAGTTAGCCCAACAATCAAATTCAATTTCCGGTTGGGATGCTATCCCCTTAAAAGGTAAAGGAACCTGGAATGGCAAGCAGCCATTCGATTTTTCGGATTCCATTCCTGCATGGGATGGGCCTGTTGCCGTTATTACACGGGCAAGTATTCGTTGGCATAAATCCTTATTATTCTGGTGGAATGTGCCTTCAGCCAGTAAGCATCTGGAAGGCAAGCAAGGATTAACATATGCCAAAGGCGTAGGGGAGTTTCCACTGCTAGAACAAGCAACTTTTTCTTTATGGGAATCTTCATCCAATTTAGATCAATTTGCCTATCAAAGTAAGGAGCATGCACCGATGATTAAGAAGACGAGGCAGTATGACTGGTATAGCGAGGAGATGTTTGTTAGGATGGGGGTGGTTAATCAGTGGTCAGTGGTCAGTGGTCAGTGGTCTGAAGTCATTGGGCAGTAAAAATTAAAGTCCGAAATAATACTTTTAAAAGAATTACTCCGGACTCTATGACTTTATGGTTTTAATTACAAAAGTTCTGTCGCCAGATATCTGGATTACTGACCACTGACTACAGACCACTGACCACTGACCACTGTTTACCTTATCGCTTCCACCCCCCTAGTCTTCGTTCTTATCCTAATCGCATCTTGTACATCGTAGATGAAGATTTTGCCATCACCTACATTTCCTTCGGAGGCATTATCCAAGATGACATCGATACATTTTTCCAAATTCTCATCACTAACCACACAGATAATCATCACTTTGGGCAATAATATCATCGACTTTTCAGTCCCACGATAAATTTCCGAATAACCTTGTTGGAGCCCAGCCCCACGAACAGGAACAACCGTCATACACGGAATATCAGCATCGATTAAGCCTTTTTGAATAGCTTTTAATTTCGATGGTTTTACTATGGCTTCTACCTTTTTCATATCGTTTTTATTTAGCTATTATTCAAATGTTGTATATGCTTCAACTCCAAATTCCACCGCATCAATACCCGCAGACTCCGCTTTATGACTCAAACGAATTCCCATGGTTTTTTTCAAGGCCATGAAGATTACATAAGTTAGCACAAATGAAAATACAGAAATAACGGTCACACCGATTAACTGCGTGATGAATTGCGCGCTTTCTCCTGTGATGAATAATCCATTCTTTTGAGAGAATAAACCTACAGCTATCGTTCCAAAGAAACCATTCACCCCATGCACAGCTACTGCACCTACGGGATCGTCTACCTTCATTTTGTCTACGACCACAACTGCTATATCAACAATCGTACCAGCGATGAAACCGATGATTAATGCCGAATCAGGACTAACAACATTACATCCAGCGGTAATAGCTACAAGTCCAGCAAGGACACCGTTGATGACCATTGTAATATCAACCTTCTTGTAGCGCATGAAAGTGTAAAGCATTGTTGCGATACCACCTGCTGCTGAAGCTAAGAATGTATTTGTAGCTACGGAACCAATTAAATCCCATTTGCCCACGGCCCCTAAAGTTGATCCTGGATTAAAACCAAACCAGCCAAACCAAAGGATGAATGCACCTACTGCTGATAATGTTAAATTATGACCCGGAATGGCATTCGCAGTTCCGTCTTCGTTGTATTTTCCTAAGCGAGGTCCCAAAACAATGGCTCCCGCTAAAGCTGCAAAGCCTCCCATGGCATGAATAGCTGCAGATCCAGCGAAGTCATTAAAGCCTCGTAAGGCTAGCCAACCGTTTGGATTCCATACCCAATTCGCTGCTAGTGGATACATAACCGCACTAAAAATGGCAACATAGATGGCATAAGACCACATCTTCATCCGCTCGGCGACACCACCTGAAACGATCGAAATGGCTGCAACAGCAAATCCCATTTGGATAAACCAAAAAAGCGAATTGGAAATCGTCAATCCCAAACCTAAGTCACTTTGGATAATTCCCGTATCGAAGGCCCAATAACCGTTGGATTTACCATAGGCAATGCCGAAGCCTACTAAATAAAAGGCGACCCCGCCAAACATAATGTCAATCATGACTTTGGCGATAATACTCACGGCGTTTTTCGAACGGACAAATCCAGCCTCAAGCAAGGCAAATCCTCCTTCCATTTGAAAAATTAGTGCTGCACATAAGGCAACCCAAACCGTATCAATTGCGTGTGTTAATTCCGCTTGCTGAGCAGCAAGGGTAGCAGATTCATTCATGGTTTTGTTATTAGTATATAATGCTTATTAGATGCAAAAGTAAAAAACGATTTGGAATTTATCGCAATTAACTTGAACTTTAATCTATCATATAAACCTATTCAACATGCTTAAAAGAATTAGTTTTTTGGGCCTCACTTGTTTGATGTCCGTGGGTGTTTTCGCTCAAAATCCCTCTATAATCCCCATTCCTTCCAAAGCTGTTTATGGCAAAGGAGCTTACAACTTGAATAAATCCATCATTATCGCTGGACCTAAGAATGAAGCTTTGGCCTCAACTTATGCAAATCTGACTGATAAGTTGACGCGTATTGCAGGCAAAAAAGTTCAATGGTTATACGATCAAAGTTCCGTAGCTTCCTTAGCTGCCATTCGGTTCAAATTGAATGCCAATCCAGACGCTTCCTTAGGAAACGAAGGCTATCAATTAGTTTCTGACGTAAAAGGGGTACAGATTACGGCTAATAAGCCTGCGGGTTTGTTTTATGGTATTCAAACCTTGATGCAATTATTGCCAAAAGAAATTGAATCATCTCAGGCTGTTACGGGTGTCAATTGGAAAGTTCCTTATGCCCAAATTACAGATAATCCTCGTTTTGCTTGGCGTGGAATGATGTTGGATGTAGCCCGACATTTCTTTACCAAAGACGAAGTGAAACGTTTCATTGATGAAATGGTCGCTTATAAATACAACGTTTTGCACTGGCATTTGACGGATGACGAAGGATGGCGTTTGGAAATTAAATCCTTGCCAAATTTGACGAAAAAAGGTGCTTGGAATGTGAAAAAAGAAGGTCATTTTACGAGCTTTTCGAAACCACTTCCGGATGAACCTCGCACGTATGGCGGTTTTTATACCCAAGAAGATATCAAAGAAATTATCAAATACGGTCAAGAGCGTTTTGTTAATATCATGCCCGAAATTGATGTGCCTGGTCACTCGATGGCTGCGATTGCATCCTATCCAGAACTTTCTTGTACACCTGAGGCCGTGAATTACCAAGTGATTTCTGGTGAGCCTTTCATCGATTGGTCGCACGGACATCCAGAGGCATTGCAAGATAATACGCTTTGTCCTGCCAATGAGAAGGTTTATACGTTCTTAGAAAAGGTCATGGGTGAAGTATCGCAATTATTCCCCTTCGAATATATCCACATGGGTGGCGATGAGTGTCCTAAAAACTATTGGGATAAAAATCCACAAATTTTAGCGATGCGTAAGGAATTAGGACTTAAGAATTCGCAAGAAGTACAAGCGCATTTTGTTCGCCTCTTAGAAAAAATTATTTCCTCAAAAGGTAAACGCATGATGGGTTGGGATGAAATCCTCGAAGGGGGTGGACTTCCGAAAAACACAGCTGTGATGTCATGGCGTGGAATGGATGGTGGCATTCAAGCTGCTAAAGATGGACATGAAGTGGTGATGACTCCTAATAATCATGTGTATATCGACTTGATGCAAGGCGATAAAGCCATCGAACCTCCGGTTTATAAAACGGTTCGTTTACGCGACTCATATGCATTTAATCCGGTTCCAGCGGGTGTGGATGCCAAATTGGTTAAAGGTGGACAAGCAAATCTTTGGTCGGAGCAATTATTCAATTACCGACATTTACAGTACATGACTTATCCACGTTCTTTCGCGGTTGCTGAGGCTTTGTGGTCGGAACCCGCGAACCGCAACTGGGATAATTTCGTGGGTCGCGTGGAAGCTCACATGGCACGTTTTGATGTAGCACAGAAAAAATATGCGCCGAGTATGTATGAGCCGATCATCGATGTGAAACGCAATGCAAATGGGGAGTTGACAGTTCTATTAAGCACCGAAATTTCAGGACTAACAATTCATTACAGTTTTGATCATTCGTTCCCAGATCAATTTTATCCGGAAGCGAAAGGTTCGGTTGTGGTACCTAAAGATGCGACCGTTATGAAAATTGTCACATACCGAGGAAACAAAGCCATGGGAAGAACGATTGATTTGACTGTTGCTGATATGATTAAACGAGCGAAATAAGGATGAAAAAGTTACTCGTTTTATTATTATTTGCTTTTGTCGCTCAAGCGCAAAGCTCTTTTGAAAAAAAGTCTTTTGAAACAAAAGAGGGTCAGGTATTACCTTATCAAATCCTTTTACCAAAGGACTATAAGCCCGGAAAGAAATACCCTTTGCTGGTCGTATTGCATGGTGCAGGGGAGCGGGGGACCGACAATGAAGCCCAAATGAAATATGGCAAAAACGTATTTATGGATTCGTTGAATCGGATTAATTTTCCAGCGATTGTGATTTTCCCACAATGTCCGAAAGAATCCTATTGGTCATCTGTGAAAATTAATCGGTCTACGGTTCCTACGACGTTTATTTTTGATTATTCTGCACCGATCAATTGGCCTTTGCAGGCTGTCATTGATTTGGTGAAATCCATCAAACATGATAAAAAACGTACCTACATCATGGGTCTCTCCATGGGTGGAATGGGTACGATGGAAGCGGTTTCGCGTAATCCCAAGATGTTTGCTGCCGCTTCCCCGATTTGCGGTGGAGCGGATTTAAGCTATGTGGCTAAATATGCCAAACGCGTTCCTTTATGGGTTCACCACGGCGATGCAGATATTGTCGTTCCGGTTCGTCATTCGCGCGAATTAGTGAAAGCGGTTCAAGATCAAGGAGTTGATATTCGTTACACCGAATATCCGGGTGTTAATCACAACTCTTGGGATAATGCTTTCAAGCAGCCAGATTTGCTTTCATGGATTTTCAGTCATCGTAAATGATTTTAAATCTTTTATTATTTGTTTTATCGTATTTGCCCATCGGGGTGCCCAATATATCGGGTGCCTCGACGGCTTCTACGACGAATTATCTTTCGGTCAAAAAAGGCTATGTCTTGTCCTACAACGGGGCAGAAGGTCGGGCAAATTGGGTCGGTTGGACGTTGCGCGCTTCAGATGTGGGGCCTGTTGATCGTTCAGAAAGGTTCCGACAAGACGATGGTTTTCCACGTGGATTCAAGATTGTAGATGAAAAAGATTACCGGGAATCGGGTTATGATCGGGGGCATTTATGCAATTCTGAAGATCGTACTGCCTCAGAATACTTGAATGAGGAGACATTTTTGATGTCCAATATGATTCCTCAAACGAAGGAATTAAACCGAGGCCCCTTTAAATTTCTAGAAGCTTATTGTCGGAAATTAGCTATTAAAAAAGGACAAAATCTATTGATTTATGCGGGAGGAATTGGTTCTAAAGGCCGGTTGGCTTCTGGCGTCATTGTCCCGATGTATTGTTGGAAAGCTGTTTACACACCCACAGATGTCTTTTATGTTGTTTTCCCCAATGAACATGAGATTAATAAGAATTGGAAGACCTATTTAGTCAGTAAGGATAAGTTGGAGAAAATGACGGGATATCAATTCCCCTAGCTACTTTTGGCAAACCGCCCCTAGCTACCTTTGGCAAACCTGTTTTGAGGATTGCCAAAGGTAAGGGAGAAAAAGTAATTCAAGCCTCGTAAAACTGATAAAAAAGAAGCCCGGCTAAACCGGGCTTTTCTTATTTCAACATATATTCTGCTAGCTTCTTTGCTGCCAGGAAATTCTCGTATTCCAGCGGCGTTCTCCGGTTGTTCGTATATTCATTGTACAACCATGGGTCCCCTAATGCAAAAACCTTTCCTTTTCCTACCTGAGCCACTGCCATAACTGGATAGCCTTGTAAGGTCGCAATGGATTTCGCAGTTCCTGATAATTTCAAGGTTGTAATCTCTTTGATGTAAACCTTTTTGATCGGATTGAATATGGGATTCCCAGGCTCAATTAACACCGTTCCTTGTTCCCAGTTTCTTCCTTGAACGAAGTTTAAATTAGGCGCAACGAATTCAATACCAAAGCGACGGGCCAAAATATTGAATTGTGGAATTTCGCAATTTGTCGTATCGTTGGCCAATAAAATTAAGTTTCCGCCTGCCTTCACCCATGCCTCGATTTCGTCCGCAGCTTTGGCATTCATGTAATTCGGCTTAGCCGTTTCTTTCGGAGAATCTGGGTCAACAATAATGTAAACAGACGCGTTTTTCAAGTTTTCACGGGTAGGGGATGCGCCCAAGGTGTCCAGGGTAGCGCCCAATTGCTCAAATTGAATGCCCCATAAATGAAATCCTGAATCTTTACGATCCTCCCATGTGTAATGAAACCTTTGGCCATTCTTCGTCTCATGGTTGAAGAAATAATCCAATACCACTTTTTTGCCTTTGCCTACAGGCAATTCTTTGGCAATTTCCATTTCTAAAGAGGCCAAAATAAACGGCCCAACTCCTTTTAGATCATCTTGACGCAAAGGTTCGCTCAAATAATATTCATAGGATCCGTCGCGGTAGGGTGTGCCGCCTAAACCGCCCACGCTTACTGTTTTCTCTAAATGAATATAACCTGCGGCATCTGTTGTGATGAAGTTTTTCAAAGCTCCAGCATAAGCTTTTTGTGCGGCTGCTAAGTATGATGCGGGTAAATAGCCTTTGCGCGCTCCTTTGGCAAAAGCATAAATAAACATATTCGATGCAGATGCTTCTAAATAGTTGCCTTTCCGACCAGGGAAATTGGGTACTTGATACCAAAGTCCTGAAGCTGGATCTTGAATCTTCAGCAGAGCTGCTGATAAATTCTGTAATTGCTTTATCAAAATCTTGCGTCCTGGATGATTGACTGGCATGTAATCCAATACATCGACAATTGCCATCTCATACCAACCCATCGAACGGCCCCAGAAATTAGGGGAGTGCCCCGTCTTTTTATCTGCCCAGGGTTGTGCACGCGCTTGGTCATAGGCATGAATCAATAACCCAGTTTTAGCGTCTAAAGCACC
>CALLKB010000277.1 GCA_938008575.1 uncultured Cytophagaceae bacterium
GCAAAGTAGATGCAGCGAAGCGTTTACATTTCATTGATTCCCTTTGGAAACAACCGGTTTACATCGGATATACCTTACAAGAAGTTACGCAATATGCTTTGCAAAAAGGTCTTGACTTAGAAGGTGGTTTACACGCGGTTTTGGAGGTTTCTCCAGTAGAAATCTTGCGTGCTCTTTCTGGACAATCAAACGACCCGAACTTCGAGAAGGCTTTAGCAGAGGCAAGTGCTGCACAAGCAACTTCGACTTCATCGTTTAATGAGTTGTTCTATGAGGCATTTGCGCGTATTGCTCCGAAGCAATCGTTGGCATCTGTATTCTCGAACTCAGTTAACCGTGGAAAAATCTCATCTACTTCATCTGATTCTCAGGTAAAGCGTGTGATTGATGCGGAAATTGACGGTGCTGTGGATCGTGTTTACAAGATTATCCAAGCGCGTATTGATAAATTTGGTGTTGCGAACCCAAACATCCAACGTTTACCAGGTTCAAACCGTATTCAAGTAGAATTGCCAGGGGTAGAGAACCCAGAGCGTGCACGTAAATTATTATCAGGTGCAGCGAAATTAGAATTTGTTGAGTGTTATGAATTGAACGAATATGGTTCAGGTTTAAATGCGTTAGGTGCGATTTTAGAGCGTGAGGCGAAAGCTCCAGCAGTTGCGGCTTCAGCAGCAGCTCCAGCGGCGAAAGATACAGCATCGAATGCATTGGCATCTCAATTAGCAGCTCCTGCGAAAGATTCAGCAGGGAAAGCAAAAGCAGATACATCAGGTTCAGCTTTGACGAAATTGTTTATCCAAATGGGTAACGGTATCGGTGTTTATGTAAAAGATACAGCGCGTGTAAACGCATTGTTCCGTCGTGCAGATGTGAAAGGTTTCTTCCCAGCGAATTTGAAATTTGCTTGGGCAGCGAAAGGTGTTCCTGCAACGAATGGCGATGAGATTTTAGCATTGGAAGCTTTGAAACAAGCGGAAGGCCAAAAGGCTCCTTTGGAAGGTGATGTGATTACAGATGCTGCACAAGATTTTGACCAAACAGGTCGTGCTGAAGTAACGATGTCCATGAACGGAACAGGTGCTCGTATCTGGAAAAACTTGACAGGCGCGAACATCGGTCGTCGCATTGCGATTGTATTAGATGGTTATGTGTATTCCGCTCCAGTAATTAATGGAGAAATTCCAGGCGGTCGTTCTTCGATCTCAGGAAGTTTCACGGTAGAGGAAGCAAAAGATTTAGCGAACGTATTGAAAGCAGGTAAATTGCCAGCTCCAACACGTATCGTGGAAGATGCATTCGTAGGTCCATCATTAGGTGCGGAGGCGATCAACCAAGGATACATGTCGATGTTATTAGGTTTGTTATTGGTTATCGTATTCATGGTAGGTTACTATGGAACTCCAGGTTGGATGGCTAATTTGGCCTTGTTCTTCAACTTGTTCTTCATCGCAGGTGTTTTGGTTCAAATCCAAGCTGCTTTGACGTTGCCAGGTATCGCAGGTATCGTGTTGACATTGGGTATGGCGGTGGATGCCAACGTATTGATCAACGAACGTATTCGTGAGGAGTTACACAAAGGAAAAGGTTTATTGGAAGCCATCAATGTAGGTTACGAGAAAGCATTAAGCGCGATTTTGGATGGTAACATCACGACGGTATTGATCGGTGTGATTTTGATCATCTTCGGTTCAGGTTCTGTGAAAGGATTTGGGGTAACGCTTTGTATCGGTTTGGTTACATCGGTATTTACTGCGGTTTATATTTCACACTTGTTGGTAGATTGGATGGCAAAACGTGCAATCAAAGCTGGCAAAGAGAAAGAAATGACGTTTGAGACATTTATCTCACGTGATTTGTTCAAAGGCATGAACTTTGATTTCATCGGAAAACGTAAGTATTCATACTGGTTCTCTTGGTTGTTAATCGCTGCAGGTGCTATCGTTGTGATTATGCAAGGTGGTTTCAACTTAGGTGTTGACTTCAAAGGTGGACGTTCGTATGTGGTTGAGTTTAACCAAGCAGTTCCTACGGATAAAGTAAAAGAAGCTTTGGCGGATGAATTCGGTGGAAAAGGCGTAGAGGTGAAGACTTTCAACGGTCCTACGAAATTGAAGGTGACTACCTCTTACTTAGTAGAAGATGAGTCGATCGTTGCGAACAACAAAGTACGTACGGCATTGGAAACAGGTTTGAAGGATTTTGCTTCAGCTTCTCCAAAAGTATTGTCGGAGTCGAAGGTAGGTGCAACGGTTGCGGATGATATCTTGATGCAATCTTTTGTATCGATTTTCTATGCTTTGATTGCGATCTTTATTTACATCTTGATTCGTTTCCGTAAGTGGCAATATTCATTGGGCGGTATTGTTGCCTTGTTACACGATACGTTAGTGGTATTGGGTATGGTAGGTATCGTTCGTTTGTTCGGTTTCGAATTAGAAATTGACCAAGTATTCATCGCGGCGGTCTTGACGGTGATTGGTTATTCAATTAACGATACCGTGGTTGTATTTGACCGTATTCGTGAGGAAATTGGTGTGAATCCAGATTTGGGTAATAAGGCCTTGATGATCAAAACGATCAATGAGTCAATTAACCATACGATGTCACGTACAGTAATGACGGCAACAACGGTATTCTTGGTAGTAACGGTGTTGTTGATTTTCGGAGGTGATGTATTACGTGGATTCTCATTCGCGATGTTCGTCGGGGTTGTATTTGGTGCATATTCTTCTATTTTTGTAGCGGCGCCAATCGTAATCGACTTAGGAACATCTTCGAAACCAAAGAAATAAGTTCTCATGCCGGTTGCTCGAAAGGGTGACCGGCATTTATATATTCCAACAAATTAATCAACTATGAACAACAGTATCTGGAGAAAGAAACCCATGCACATGTTTGAGCAAGACATGCAAAAAAGCGAGCTCAAACGCGTATTGGGAAAATGGAGCCTAACGGCGATTGGTATCGGTGCGATTATTGGTGGGGGTGTTTTTGTGTTAACAGGAACAGCCGCGCATTTTCACGCAGGACCTGCCTTAGCGATTTCATTCATTATTGCAGGTATCGGCTGTATTTTTGCCGCGCTTTGCTATGCCGAATTTGCGGCGATGTTACCGGTAGAGGGTAGTGCCTATGCCTATGCTTACGGAACCGTAGGTGAATTATTTGCCTGGATTATCGGTTGGGGACTAATCCTCGAGTACGCCATGGGTGCGATGACGGTTGCGGTATCGTGGTCGGGCTATTTCAATAAACTCTTGCATCTCTTTGGGATACATTTACCTGCCAACTTAACCAATGACCCGGTGTCATTTGGTGGGGCTTCGGTTAATTTACCAGCTTTGGTGATTGTTTGGTTTGTGACTTGGATCTTGGTTAAAGGGATCAAAGAGGCAGCGAGTGCGAACAATTTAATCGTGGTATTGAAAGTAGCGGTGATCTTGTTTGTGATCATCATGGGTGCGTTTTACATTGATGTGGCCAACTGGACTCCATTCATTCCGGAGGAAACATTGGTACAACATGAGAATGGAGAGATGTTGCCTGCGTATGGATGGGGTGGTATCATCTCAGGTGCATCGGCGATTTTCTTTGCATACATTGGATTTGATGCGGTGTCTACCCAAGCGGGTGAGGCAATCAATCCGAAGAAAGATATGCCATTCGCGATCATTGCTTCCTTGTTGATCTGTACTGTATTGTACATCGCGGTATCTTTGGTATTAACAGGTATGATTAACTACAAGAACATTACGGGTGATGCGTTAAAAGCGCCAGTTGCCTATGCATTTGATGTTGCGGGTCAGCCTTGGGCGGTATTTGTGATTACAGCAGCAGCGACAGCAGGTTTGCTTTCGGTGATGTTGGTGATGATGTTAGGCCAAACGCGTGTCTTCTTAGGCATGGCGAAGGATGGATTATTGCCCAAGTTCTTTGCGGAGGTACACCCTACGTTTAAGACACCTTGGAAATCGACGATTTTGGTCGGAGCTGTGGTTTCAATCGTAGCCGGTTTTACTCCAATTTCATTATTGGGTGATATGACGAGCTTTGGTACGTTATTTGCCTTTACGATGGTTTGTTTAGCGGTTTGGATTTTACGTTTCCGTGATCCAAATCGTGATCGTCCATTCAAGGTTTCAGGTTTGAACATCGTGGCTCCTTTGGGAATCTTGGTGAATACCTTTTTGATTTTGAATTTAGGTCGGACAGCCCAAATCTTCGCTTTAGCGTGGTTGGTGTTCGGTTTGGTGGTCTACTTCTTGTACGGCCGACCGAAGTCGCACTTGAATACGAGAGAGTAAATGGAAAGCCCCTGTGTAAGGGGCTTTTTTTATGGGCATTTTCTCTTTGGCAAAGCTTCGCGCTTTGCCAAAGTTTGAGGCGCTTTTTGCGCCGATTCCCCAGACTAAAGTCTGGGGTTATAAATAACCCTAGGCTTCAGCCTAGGGATTCCAGCCGAAGGCAGGTGGGCGACATCCTATCTCTATAACCCTAGGCTTCAGCCTAGGGATTTCAGCCG
>CALLKB010000278.1 GCA_938008575.1 uncultured Cytophagaceae bacterium
TGAATTTATACCATAAAATTATTTGTATTGCAAGAATTACTTAATTTTTTTGCAGAAAAAGTCGAGTAGCCACCCTTCATTGCTTTATCGTTAAAAACGCAGATTAAGAATTTTTGGGGATTTTTATCAATGTCTTTGAACCAAATTTTTCTGAATAGTTTCATATAATTGTTGGGTTGTCTTACTTCGTAAAGGGGTTTGATTAAAAAACAAGAATTTATTGCTTGTTTTTCGGTCAATATTGTTTGTATATCCGGCTCTGTTGCAAAGATTTACAGAAGTTAAAAAGAACCTATCCTTTAGACACAGCTATCCTGCGTAGACCTCAAACAAACTGTTAAAAAATTGCACTTCATTCATGCTTTTACATTCCATCCAAAAATCAAATTGACCTTTCTTAAACATCCGCATAAATTCATAACCTGTGATGGTGGCATTCGCTGATTTCATCGTCTTGAAACCAAGCATCGGCTTAATCAGCCGCTTAAGCTTTCCATGATCACTTTCTACCCGATTATTCAGGTATTTCACTTTCCGATGTTCAATTTTGGCATAGTTCTCATTTTCCGCTTTTAATTCAGCGATGGCTTGATTGTAAGCTGGATTTTTATCCGTGTTGATTTTACTTGACCAGAACACACCAGGTGCGGGAGCCAGGGCAATCTCATGAAAGTTTTTGAGAAATAACGTTTTCTAAAAAACTTTCATCCCATCCGCACATTTTTCGCATGCTTTTTATAGACTGCTTTTCTCTTTTGACATGCTGTAATAAGTTGTATGCCACATGCCTAAGAATGGCCATAGCATGAGGCGCATTTCCTTTTCGAATACGTGACTGATCATCAAAAAAGGACATGTCCAAAACCCAATGCAAAGAATTCTCAATTGACCAGTGACTGCGAATATTTTCCAACATTTTTTCTGCTGTTTCTTTGTTCAAAGAGGAAATATAATAACGATCTTCTACGGTAATATTTTCTTTTATTTCACGCGTGGATTGAATGCGAATAATGCTTTGAATCGAGGACCAATTGTCATGCATTTCTCTTAACCATTTTACGTCATTTTCCACCCAACATTTTCGTGTTTCTATGCGACCATGTTCTTTATTGTAATCAGTAAATGGTGGGGTTTTTTGCATCGATTCTTTTTGAAAATATAATTCAACATCGTCTGATAAAGAGGCCTGATTTCCTTTTAAAGAAAAAATATAATCACCTCCTTTTTCCAAAATTTTATTGGCAACAGCATACTGACATCCCATGGCATCAATGGTCACAATATGACCGTTAACATCAAGCCATTCCAGTATTTTGGGGAGTGCTGTAATTTCATTGCTTTTTTCATCAACCTTTTCCTGCCCAAGAACCATCTTGCTTTCTGAAGCAAAGACATTCACTAGGTGTAGCATTTTTTGTTCTTCATCAAAACTATGCCGAGAACATTTTCCATCGATGTTAATGATTTGAGGTTTATCAATTTTTGCTAATTTTCCTATCCAATTTCGAAAGTTTTTCTCAAATTGCCCAATATCTACCACACGAAAAAATCGTCGAAAAGTATCATCGCTTGGAGTGCCATGATCATACGAAAAATATTGACGCAAAAAATTAATTTTTGCTGCTGAAAAAATTTCCATGTCGGCCCATCCATCAGCTCCGGAAAGAACGGCACAGAGAGCGGAAAATAAAATTTCTGAAATACTATGCCACTGATTTCTATCTGATCTTTTATCTTCAAGTTGCACTAAATCATCCATAAAATTAGCTTCTTTTGATAATTGTTCTGGTGGATTTTTGAACGGAGATGCACCGGCTGGAATACGGCCTTTTTTTCTTACACCCGTTGGGATAAATCCATCTGTTTCCGTAATATTTCCTAACTGTTTTAAAGTAACTTTTTTTGTTCTTTTTTTCTCAGGATCCCATTTTGAGGTAATGCTGTATAAATAATATTTATCACCAAATTTTCTTAATTCAGTATTTTTCACTTTGAATTTTAACGCCCATTCAGGATGTGCCATATCTA
Organism: uncultured Cytophagaceae bacterium; assembly: GCA_938008575.1. Taxonomy (GTDB): domain Bacteria; phylum Bacteroidota; class Bacteroidia; order Cytophagales; family Spirosomataceae; genus Aquirufa; species Aquirufa echingensis. Next base: position 2,029 of record CALLKB010000278.1, read on the forward strand.
TTTTCTCGAAACTTAATAATTACTACGTAATGATAATTATACATTACGTAGTAATATAATGCAACAAAAAATGCTTCATATTGAAGCTTTTTATATAGTTTATTGAATTTTTAGGATTGGCTTTATATGAAAATTATTTTAGTTGGTGAGATTGCCCTGCCCATGAAATCTTCTGGCGTTGGCGTTCTCTGATGGCTCCTTTGAAAAAATTGAGGCGATGTGGCTCGCCCGTTCGATTGACCTGAATCAGTCGATTTTTCACTTGAATTAAATTCGAATTCTGCAGCTTGTGCTTTTTTTTCATCTAACAAAGTTTTAATCAGTGCGTTTTGTTTTTCAATCACCGCGTCTCTGTCTTGAATCACAGTGCCTTGCTCTTGAATCACCGCGTCTTTATTCGCTGTAATGGCTTTTAAACGCTTAACCTCAGTCGAATCAGGTGCTAATTCACCTCGTCCAAAAAAACGCATGAGTTGAGTGCCGAGGGTAGGCTGTGCAACTTGCGTTCTACTAAGGTTATAACGCGCAAGCGTTTCCTTGGATGCAATGGATTGCTCAAAATTTTGAATGCAGGCCTCAACGCATGCATATATGCCTCCATTTAAACGTCCCATCCGTATTCTTCTTTCTCCGTTTCTCGCGTGATCTTGAAGTTTTTTTAAATTATCGGTTAAGTGAAATCTATCGCTCAAGAACTTTTCAAGATCGGAAGAGCACACGT
>CALLKB010000279.1 GCA_938008575.1 uncultured Cytophagaceae bacterium
TGTGCCCCCTTCGATTAAAATGGATTGGATTGCCTTCTCCTCGCAATAGCCCATGAATTTTTGCAAGTAATTTTCTGAGCCAAGCGCGATCCAATGTTTATTCCCCTCTGTTTTTGTCACATCATGCGTGAAAATGTATGTTGTGAATTCATCCTGCAACAAGGTAAGCTTCTCATCCATGCGCGCTTGCGGATCCAACACGAAACGCATAGGTGAATTACCCGGCCAAACGCGTGTTGTCAAACTTGGGTTATCTGCATTAGCCGTATTGACACCCACCAAAATGGCTTGATGTTCTGCGCGTAAACGATGTACGAGCTGTTGGCTTATTGGATTTGAAAATTGGTTAGCATCCCCATTCGGATGTGCGATAAATTGGTCAGCAGAAGTCGCATACTTGACTGTAATGTAAGGTCTGCGATTTCGATGAAAATAGAAAAACCGACGATTAATCAATTCGCCCTTTTCTGCTAATACGCCCACATGAACTTCGATTCCTGCGGCTTCAAGCTTAGTGACACCCTGTCCACCAACAAGTGGATTGGGGTCTAAATTACAAATGACTACGCGGGATACTTGATGCTTAATTAATAAGTCGGCACATGGAGGTGTTTTGCCCGTATGGCTACAAGGTTCCAAGCTAACATAAGCCGTAGCACCGCGTGCATCTTTGATATCTTTAAATGCGTTTACTTCGGCATGCGGACCACCATATTGAGCATGAAATCCTTCTCCTAGTAATACGTTATCTCGAACGACAACGCAGCCTACCCAGGGATTAGGAACAACAAACCCTCCACCTAGCTGGGCTAAGTCGAGGGCTCGTTGCATCCAAATTTCATCAGTCAACATGTGTCGTTTTTACATTGCGCGACATATAACTATAAATCGCAGGAATGACATAAAGGGTTAAGGTTGTTGAGAACAACATCCCACCTACTACGGCGATACCCATGGAAACGCGACTCGTTGATCCTGAACCTAATGCCAAGGCAATCGGTAAAATACCTAATATCGTACACAAAGAAGTCATGATAATAGGTCTGAAACGTGCCGTAGCTGCACTTTTTACGGCATCTAATTTAGTTAAACCGGTATCTTTCTTTTGGTTGGCAAATTCCACAATCAGGATACCATTTTTGGTTACCAAACCAATCAATACAATGATTCCAATTTGGGAGAAAATATTCAGCGTTTGACTAAAATCCCATAATGATAACAAGGCTCCCGCTACCGCTAATGGTACCGTAAATAAGATAATAAATGGATCGATGAAGCTTTCGAACTGCGCCGAAAGGATCAAGTAGATCAATAAAATCGCAAGGGCAAACGCAAACAATAAAGAGGAACTTGATTCTTTAAATTGCTTACTTTGTCCGTCATAGGCTGTCGAGAAGGATTCGTCAAAAGTCTCTTTGGCCAATTTATCCATTTCATCCAATGCTTCTCCTAACGTTACTCCCTTTGCCATTTGGGCTGTTACAGTCGCTGCAGAATAGCGGTTGAAGCGGAATAATTGCGGCGGCGTACTTTGTTCCGTGATCTTAACCATGTTATCTAACTGAATCAAATCACCGCGGTTATTTTTAACATAAAGCGATTTCAAGTCATTCACATCGTTTCGAAGAGATCGGTTAATTTGTCCGATCACCTGGTATTGTTTACCATCCATGATGAAGTAACCAAAACGTCTTCCAGAGAGTCCTAATTGCAAGGTTTGTGCTACATCTTGAATGGATACACCCAAGTTTTGGGCTTTCGCGCGGTCAATTTCTAAACGTAATTCCGGCTTCGTGAATTTTAAGTTAATATCCGAAACTTCGAATTTAGGGGAGTCGCGAACCTTCGCCATGAATTGCGGCATCATTTTCTTCAACTTCTCAAAGTTGGGTCCCTGAACTACGAATGCCACCGGCAAACCTCCACCACCTCGTTGGCCCGTCTGTAAAGTTGGTTCCTGAATCACAATCGACTTCGCACCTGGGAATTTTTTAACCTTCGGTTGTAGTGCATCGACGATGGCTTGTTGGCTTCTGCGCGCATTCGAGTCGCTCAATAACACACGAATCATACCCGAATTCGAACCGGCATTACCAAATCCAGGGGACGTAATGGTATAAATCGCACTGCGTTCTTTTTCCGGAATTTCTTTCATGATGAATCGGGTGATTTCATCTGTGAAGTTCAACATATAATCAAAGGTTGCTCCTTCAGGTGCTGTAGCGCTAATACGCATTTGGCCTCGATCTTCTAAAGGCGCTAATTCAGATGGAATCGCACCTGTTTTGAATAAGGTATAAATGACCCCAATTAATCCGATCATAACCACCCAAGCAACCCAACGAACGCGCAAAAATGCGTTTAATGAATTTTCGTAGGCTGTAGTCATCCAAACAAAAAAGGGCTCAGTCACATTGTAGAACCATGGTTTGCTATGTCCTCCTTTTAATAATTTGGAGCTAAGCATCGGCGTTAAGGTTAACGAAACGAATGCGGAAATGATCACAGAACCGGCGACCACAATTCCGAATTCCCGGAATAATTGTCCTGTGATTCCTTGCAAGAAAATCACCGGTAAGAATACCGCGGCTAATGTAACTGTTGTTGAAATTACGGCAAAATAGATTTCTTTCGAACCTTCTAAGGCAGCTTCCCAAGGTGTTAAACCTTCCTCAATTTTCGTATAAATGTTTTCTAATACCACAATCGCATCATCCACCACAAGACCGATGGACAGTACAATTCCGAGCAAGGTTAATACGTTTATCGAGAATCCTGCCAGATACATAAAGAAGAACACACCAATCAAGGAAACCGGAATGGCTGTCAATGGAATGATGGTCGAACGCCAATCCCGTAGGAATAAGAAGATGACAATCGTTACCAGTAAAATCGCTGTTAGAATGGTTTCCTCTACTTCTTCAATAGATTTGCGGACATATTTTGTGTTATCAAAACCTTCTTTCAAAATTACGTCGCTCGGAATCGTTGCTTGAATCTGTTTTAGTTTTTCATGAACTTGGTCAACGATTTCGATCTGGTTGGACCCCGGCTGCGGAATGACCGCGATGGAAATCATAGGAACCATGTCGCGTTTAAAGAATGTCTTTTCATTCTCAGGCGCAAGTTCTGCATTCCCTACATCCGAGAATTTAACGGAACGATCCCCTTCTTCGCGGATAATCAAGTTATTAAAGTCCTCCACCGAAGTCATACGACCTTGCGTCCGAACCGTTAATTCGGTATTGTTCCCTTCGATACTGCCGGATGGTAATTCGATGTTTTGCTTCGTTAACGCACTAACAATATCAGGTGCTGTTAAGCGGAAAGATGCCAAACGCTCAGGGTCTATGTGCAAACGCATTGCGTATTTCTTTTCGCCCCACATTTGTACCGAACTTACGCCTGGAATGGTTTGAAGCTTTTCTTTGACATTACGTGTAGCAATCTCATTTAAGCTCAATAAATCACGTGTACTAGAATAGATATTTAAGTTGTAAATCGGATTCGAATCTGCATCTGCCTTGGAAACTACGGGAGGATCCACATCTTTAGGCAATAAGGCCATGGAACGTGAAACGCGGTCACGTACGTCATTGGCTGCATCTTCAATATTGACAGCTAAGTCAAATTCTACGGTGATGTTTGAGCGACCATCCCGACTCGAGCTCGAAAGCGTTTTAATCCCGGCAATACCGTTGATGGATTCTTCCAAAGGCTCCGTAATTTGGGATTCGATGATGTCTGCGTTCGCACCGGTATAACTCGTTTGAACAGTTACGACAGGTGGGTCAACGGAAGGATATTCGCGGATTCCCAGGTAGGAATAGCCAATTAACCCAAATACGATAATCGTCACGGACATGACGATGGAAAGTACGGGTCGTTTAATGCTGATGTCGGATAAAGATGCCATAGGTTTAATAGGTTTTAGGCCAATTGCGTAGAAGGAATTGGTATTGTTTTAATGAGTTGTTGCCAAACGATATCTAGCGGAATTTCCGCTGATGAACCATTTGGGTAATGATAAATGCTTGCCCGGCCATGCTCGTATGCTCCCGAATAAGGCATGTGGTTTTTAAAGTTTTTAAATTCGCCAAGCAATATTAAGCCCGGGATTTCAAATGCATTTGCAATATGTGCTGGTCCGGAATCGATGCCGATAAAAAATAGTGCGCCTGAGATGATGTTCGCCATTTCGACAACACTCGTTTTGCCAACCATCGAAATGAATTTCGGATGATTAAATGCTAAGCCATCGGATGCCCCCACTTCAATGATTGAAATGTTATAATTTTCAATCGCCTGGGTAATTAAGGCAATCCAATGTTGATCCTGCCACTCGCGGTCGGCACCATTGGATTTACGATGAATCACCCAATATTTCGCGGGTAAATCCAAAGCTTTTTGTTCTCCTAAATACAGTTTTGGCTGTTTTGATTCAAGGTAGGGGATATCACATAAGTCGAAAATACCCTTCAGTAGATTACCACGTTTGTAATAATTATACTTGTTTAATCCGATTTTTTCTGCCTGATCATTGAAAAGTGAACGCTTGAAATAGGGATCAAAGCGTAATTCATTCATGTGCAAATTGTAAAAATGCGTGAATGGCGAAAGCTTGCTTAGCCAAGTGCTGGCTAACACAGAATTTTCTATGATCACTTGGTCAATGTAAGGATGATTTTCCAAAAGCCCCTTGTACAAATCTTTGACGATCCAAACGATGCGGGCCTTCGGATGTTTATTTCGCAAAGCAGCAATAATCGGTTCTGCGGCAACAATATCACCCAAATGCTCAGCCAATAAAATGCCAACGACGGGTTTTGAAATGCTTCCGATACGCATGCTTACATAGAGTTGGATATAGGAGATGCAAGCCGAAAACCAATAGCTTAGTTTTCGGAATTTGTATTCCCATAAAGACCGACTCATGTAGATGGACGCCATTTTTCTTTATTCTACCACTTCTTTGATTTCAACTTCGCCATCGGGTTTTACTTGAATAACCCCATTGGTAATCAGCGTGTCGCCAATCGAAAGTCCAGAAAGAATTTCGACATTTTTCTCTCCACGATTTCCCAATTTCACTTTCACAGGAACTGATTTACCCTGCTTCACGATGAAAACTTTATTTCCAGATGCCTCAGGAATAATCGCTTCTGTAGGGATAAGAATTGCGCTGCCTTTTGATTTTAAAATCAAGTTGATTTTAGCAAAAGCACCGGGAACCAATTGGTTGCCTGGATTTGCAGCTAATGCACGGATTTGAAGGGTTCTTGTTAATGGGTCGATTTTCGGGTCGATCGCATATACTTTCCCAATAAATGTTTTGTCTTCATTTTCCGTTTGGAATTCGACTGTGCTTCCATTGCGGATAGCTGTCGCGTATTTCGCAGGGATTGAGAATTCTATTTTCGCCGGGTTTGTATTGGTTAAGGTCGCGATTTTTGTCGTAGGGGAGATGTAACTTCCTAAACTGACATAGCGGAAACCAACTGTTCCCGAAAATGGTGCTTTTACCGTTGTCTTGATGATTTGGGCTTTCAAATCTTCGATATCTGCTTCAATTGTATTGACTGTATTAACTGCAATGTCGTATTCCCTTTGGGAGATTGCCTCTCTTTGCAATAAGATTTTTTGACGCGCTTCATTGTCCTCTGCAAGTTTCTTATTGAAGCCTAATTTGCGTAAGCGAGCTTGCAAATCATCATCATTGATGCGGAAAAGCACAGTACCTTTTTGAACAACATCCCCTTCTTTAATATTCAATAAAATGATGCGGCCGGCAATTTCAGAGCGAATTTCTACTTCCTCATTTGCCAAAATACTTCCGGTCGAATTCACCATGTCGTCTAATCGAGTCGATTTCACCACAGATACAACCACAGCGGTTTTTCCGCCACCTTTTCCGCCCGGTCCGCCTTTTTCTTTTTTGGCATCCTCTTCAGGATTCTTAGAAATAGCCTGTTTGAGTTTCGGGTAAAATGCGAGTCCAAGGATCAAGGCAATGGATGCAAGCGAGACGATTGTTTTGGTAACTTTATTCATGTGTTTTAAATTCGGTTTAGAAGGAGTTCAAATTACATATTTTTCGCAATTTAGCTGTCCTAAATTGTAGGTTTATTGGGCTGTTTTATTGGTTAACCAAGGTAAAATTTGTTCGTTTTGGATTTGGTTCATGACAAAGTGGCTTTGCGCATTTCCAATGTTTTTAATGCTGGCTAATTTATGGAGGATAAAATTTCGATATTCATCCATATCGGAAACAACGATTTTTAAGAGAAAATCACTGTGTCCGGAAACGCAATAACATTCTTGAACTTCCACAAGTGACATGACATCCGTTTCAAATTGATTCAAATATTCTGCCGCATGCTCTTTCAATGAAATATCACAAAATACAGTCAGGGATTTGCCTAATTTATTCGGATTAATGGTTGCTTTGTAGCCTGTGATGACACCCTCTTTTTCCATGCGCTTGATTCGCTCATGTACCGGCGTTGCACTCATGCCCAATCGGGAAGCCATTTCTTTATTCGACATGAAGGCATCCTCATGTAAAAAAGCTAAAATTTGCTTATCAATATCATCAATTTTGGCCATCGCTTGTTGGGGTTTCAATGATGGATGCACCTGCGGAAATAATGCCTTTAAGTGTATCAGTTCGCATGTATTGCTCTAAGCTTACTGCGTATTTTCCGGGCCGTGTGAATTTCAATCCTTTGAATAAGGTGTATTGATGACTGTACATATCACCCAAACCACTGCCTTTCGGTTTTCCTGTCTTTGCATCGTAGAAAAATGCTTCGGCAAAGGCGCGCTTGATAACAAAACCATCTGCATTGATGATTTTGGGAACAAAATAGAGGTTATAGTAAGGGTATTCGTTTGATTGGCGTAATGCTACGCGTACATCATAGGATTTGCTTGTGTCAGTCACCTGAAAATCAATCAAGATCTTGTTTTTTTGCAACCAACCTTGTTCCGAGAAGGAAACGGTTTGATCGACCAAAGTGTCGTTTTGGCAAGCAAACGCGAACAAAGCCATCATGAAAAGAATAATGCGCTTGTAATACATGACTTATTGTGCTGCTGGTCCCTCAGAAGAGCCTCCTTCACGCGGTGGGCGTGGTTTGAATTTCTTCTTAAACTTCTTCTTAAATGGCTTCGGTGTAACGTTTTCGCCGTCAGCTACGGGTGCTGTACCTTCCGACTTCGGCCCTTGTTCAGGTCTAGGTTTACGCTCTTGCTGTGGTCTTGGGCCACGATTCGTGTCGCCTTCTTTTGCTGGGCTAGCCGGTCTAGGTCCGCGATTCGCCTCACCTTCTTTAGCCTGACCAGCTGGTTTAGGGCCACGATTATCTGGACGTGGACCACGTGGGTTATCACGTCCTTCAGGTCTTGGTCCACGGTTTTCACGCGGTCCTCTGTTTTCAAAACGGTCACGGCCACCTCGGTTATTGCTTGCTTTGTTTGCAGGTTTCTTTCCGCCGTATTTCTTATCCATGCGCTCCAAATCAGAATTCAATTCTGAAAGCGATGGTTTTTCTGCTATTGGTGCATCTGGATTTAAATCTGAAAAGGATTCAGGAATAATTCCCTGCTTATTCAATTCAATGATTTCTGCGACACGGTCGCAACTCACCGGAATCCAAATCGCTTCTTCTCCTACAATGCCAAACCACATCATGCGCTTGAAAATGTCGGTCTTTTGAAGAATGGCATCGCCTTTCTTCGTTTTTAAGCGACCTTCAATCGTAGGAATGCCTTTTAATGCATCCATGTAGGTCTCTAATTCATAGTTCAAGCAGCATTTTAAACGACCACATTGGCCACTTAATTTGACAGGATTCAACGATAAATTTTGGTAGCGAGCTGCTGAGGTTGTGACATTTTTGAAGTCGGTTAACCAGGTAGAACAACATAATTCGCGTCCACATACCCCAATACCCCCTAATCTTCCGGCCTCTTGACGCAAGGAAATTTGTTTCATTTCCACACGTACTTTGAACTCCGTCGCTAAGAGTTTAATTAATTCCCGGAAATCGACACGATCGTCTGAGGAATAATAAAACACGGCTTTTGTGCCGTCCGACTGAAATTCCACGTCAGACAATTTCATGTTCAATTTTAAATCCCCGATGATTTGTCGGCCACGATACATCGTAGGCATATCGCGCGCAATCATTTGCTCGTGTTTTTCGAGGTCTTTATCGGTTGCAATTCGAACGATAGATTTTAAATTTTCATCGTCCTTAATGCTCTTTTTCAATAACTGTAAGCGAACTAATTCACCCTGAAGGGAAACGACTCCTAGATGAATGCCGGTGCTAGATTCAATCATCACAGCATCACCAGTGTGTAGTTCAAGTTTGTTTGCATTGCGGAAATATTCCTTGCGCCCCCCTTTGAACTTAACCTCTACGACATGGAAACGTTGAAACTGAGGCACGTCTAAGTCGGAAAGCCAATCAAAGACATTCATTTTATTGCAGCCGCCTGAGCCACAACCTCCATTGCTTTGACAACCTGCGACTTCTCCAGCTATTCCTTTGGATCCACATGACCCGGTTGAACACGATTTACATGCCATAATATATGCTTGATTAGCGAATTATCCCTTATACCGTAGGACATCTAAGCCAATATCTCTTCTAAAATTTTTACCTTCGAATTGGATCGCAAGTGCAGCCTTTTGGGACTTTTGAATTGCTTTCTCCAAGGTATTCGAAGTACCTGTTAAGGCGATCACCCGACCGCCACTTGTAAGGAGTTGACCTTCCTCTTCACGCGTTCCTGCTTGGAATATGTGTGCGTCAGTTACTTGGTCTAATCCCGTGATGATATCCCCTTTTCGGTAATCTTCCGGGTATCCTCCTGCGACAACCATGGTTGTTACAGCATATTGCTCAGAGATCTCAATTTTTTCTTTGTCCAATGTGCCTTTGGCAGCCGCAAGAAGCAAAGATAAGAAATCTGATTCGATTCTAGGTAAAACAACTTCCGTTTCTGGATCTCCCATCCGGGCATTGTATTCAATCACATAAGGTTCACCTTCGTGATTCATTAAACCAATGAAGATAAAACCTTGATACTTGATACCATCGGCTTTCAAACCAGCTAATGTAGGTTTGATTACGCGGTTATCTACATATTCCATAAAGGACGCTGTGGCAAATGGTACTGGAGAAACTGCTCCCATACCGCCCGTATTCAATCCTTCGTCATTATCGCCAATACGCTTATAATCCTTCGCTTCGGGCAATACAACATAGTTTTCTCCATCCGTTAATACAAATACAGATAATTCAATTCCACGTAAAAATTGCTCGATAACTACTTTGTCTGACGCAGCACCAAATTTGGAATCCAATAACATCTCGCGTAAAGCAGTTTTAGCTTCCTCGAGTGTTAATGCAATGATCACGCCTTTCCCTGCAGCTAAACCATCTGCTTTCAAGACAATCGGTAAGGATTGGGTATCTAAATAGGCCAAACCGGCATCAATACTTTCTTTTGTGAAAGTCTGCGAAGCTGCCGTTGGCACACCATGACGGTGCATGAAATTTTTTGAAAAGTCTTTACTTCCTTCTAATTGTGCTCCTTCAGCTCCCGGGCCTACAATGCCCACATGCTTCAAATCCTCTTGCGACTCAATGTAATCCCGAACGCCTTTGACCAAAGGTTCTTCTGGCCCAACAATAACTAATTCGATTTGATTTTCCCGAATTGCTTGCGCAATGCCGGCTAAATCCGCTACTCCGATGGCTAAATTGGTACCTAAACGCGCTGTTCCAGGATTGCCTGGCGCAATAAATAAACTACTTAGTAATGGGCTTTGAGATATCTTCCATGCAAAAGCATGTTCACGACCCCCAGACCCGATAATTAATACATTCATCTGTTTTATTAATTGGCTAATTCACTCAAAAACTTAATACGCATTAAACGCAATTCCTCTTCACTCACATCCTCAATGTTACACTCGTCTAACGCTTGTGTAATGTTGTCGGTATCCGCCGACATAAAATAATCGTAGATTTCCTCTTGCTTATCTGGTTCGATTACTTGGTTGATGAAGTAATCTAAATTCAATTTCGTTCCCGAATAACAGATGGTTTCAATCTCCTCGATTAACTCGGCCATTGATAATTCTTTCTGTTCCGCTATTAAATCCAAATCTATTTTACGATCCACTTGCTGGATGATGTAAATCTTGATTTTAGATTTGTTGACCGTTGATTTAACAACCACTTCTTTAGCAGTCTCAATCTCATTCTCCTCTACATAACGAATGATTGCATCCAAGAATTGCTTCCCGAATTTGACTACTTTACCCATCCCGACGCCATTGATCTGCGCCATTTCTTCTTGCGTAGTGGGGTAGGTGGTTGCCATTTCTTCCAACGATGGATCTTGGAAAATCACATAAGGCGGTAAGTTTTTCTCTTTGGCTACCTTTTTGCGTAGATTTTTTAAGATTTCAAATAGGGCATCGTCGTAGGCTTTCGCTCCGATCGCTGCATTTTCTTCATCGTTTTCTGCGGTGATCGCCTCTTGTTCGTAATCATGATCACGCGAGAAAGTCAACGGATGTGAATCTTTTAAATACGCTTCCCCTTTTTCCGTTAAATGCAAAACACCGTAGTTTTCGATGTCTTTGGTCAATAAATCGTATATAAGAACCTGCTTGATGAACGAAATCCATGGGGACTTTTCATCTTCTGGGTTGACTTCTTTTTTCTTTTTTCGAAGCTTCTGTTTTTTCGGTGCTTGCTCTTCTCCGTCTACATCCTCATCTTCGTCGTCATCATCTTCATCTTCGTCGGAAATCGCCCAAGAAACTATTTTTCCCACTCCAAAAATTGGCAATTTTTCATGCTCATAGCTTTGGGTATATTGGTTGGTTTTCCCTTCCAATACATCTGCAATGTGTTCTGCATCAAATTTTTCCCCTGTCTGCTTGACAGCTTCCAGCACCCAAGAAACTTCTTGTTCGGCCTTGTAGGTAGGTGTAGGGTGCATGCAGTTATCGCAGAAACCACAATTTTCGGCCATGTGTTCGCCGAAATAACTCAAGAGTTGTTTCCTGCGACAAACGCCCAAATTGGCATAATATACCATTTCGCTCAATAGAATTTTGGCATTTTCTTTCTCAGAAACAGCTTTGTCCTTATTGAACTTATCTAATTTTAAAATGTCATCGTAGGTATAAAACAAAATGCAAGTTCCGTCCAAACCATCCCGGCCGGCACGACCCGTTTCTTGGTAATAACCTTCCAAGGATTTGGGAGCATCGTAGTGAATAACAAAACGAACATCTGGCTTATCGATGCCCATTCCAAAAGCAATCGTCGCAACCATCACCTCAACCTCTTCATTCAAAAAGGCTTCTTGGTTCGACATACGAACTTGTGGATCTAGTCCTGCGTGGTAAGGAAGCGCTTTAATTCCGTTGACACCGAGTAATTCCGAAACCTCTTCCACGCGCTTTCTGCTCAAGCAATAGATGATGCCCGCTTTGCCTGTATGGCTTTTGATATAGCGGATTAATTGCTTGTCAATATCTTTTTTCGAACGTATCTCATAATACAAGTTCTTCCGATTAAAGGAAGATTTGAACACGGTCGCGTCCTCTAGGTTTAATGTCTTTTGAATATCCTGCTGCACTTTTGGTGTAGCTGTGGCCGTTAACGCAATGATGGGCAATTTCGCGTCGATCGATTCGATGATGTTACGAATCTTCCGGTATTCTGGTCGGAAATCATGTCCCCATTCCGAGATACAATGCGCTTCATCGATGGCCACGAACGATATATTTGCTTGCTGCAAGAAATTGAGATTTTCTTGTTTATTCAGCGATTCGGGTGCTATGTAAAGTAATTTAACACTGCCGCTAATGACCTCGGCTTTTACACGATTAATTTCCGCCCGACTTAATGATGAATTCAAAAACTGCGCATTGATACCAAAAGCAAGCATTTGGTCAACTTGATTCTTCATTAACGCAATGAGCGGGGAAATAACGATGGCCGTACCAGGCATCACAATCGCAGGTAATTGATAACAAAGCGATTTGCCGGCCCCAGTAGGCATTAAAACGAAACTATTATGCCCATCAATCGTATTTCGAATGATTGCTTCTTGCTCACCTCTGAACTGGCTAAAGCCAAAGGTCTTTTTGAGCTGTTCCTTCAGTACATCACTAGAAATGGAAGTCGGCATAATTTTTATCGTGGCGTAAATGTTTCAGTTATTGGGCAAGAAATGGTTATCTTTGTGGGTCCCCAAATTCTTACTAACATTGAAATTAAGCAAAAATATCCAAAGCACAGCAAAAAAAGTTTTAAGCCAAGAAGCTGAGGCAATTCTTCGCGTAAGCGATGGAATTGATTACGAATTCGAGGCTTGTGTCGAACATTTGTTGGCCAGCAAAGGTCGCATCGTTTTTACGGGAATCGGGAAGTCAGCGATTATCGCGCAAAAGATTGTGGCGACCATGAATTCGACGGGAACCCCTGCCTTGTTTATGCACGCTGCGGATGCGATTCATGGAGATTTGGGTATGATTCAAGATGGGGATTCGGTGATCTGTATTTCCAAATCTGGGGATACGCCTGAGATTAAGGTTTTAGTTCCGCTGATTAAGCGTACGGGCGTTTCTTTGATTGCAATGGTGTCGAATAAACAGTCTTATTTAGGCCAACAAGCGGATTTTATCTTGCATGCATTGGCGGAGCAAGAGGCTGATTTGATGAATCTAGCTCCTACGACTTCCACGACAGTTGCACTTGCTTTGGGAGATGCACTTGCCGTTTGCTTACTTGAGTGTAAAGGTTTTACGGCGCAAGATTTTGCTAAATACCATCCGGGTGGCGCTTTAGGAAAACGCATGTATTTGAAGGTTAGTGATATTTACCCTCAGCACGAATTTCCTGTCATTACGCCAAATTCGAGTATTCAAGAGGCAATCCACGAAATTAGCTCGAAGCGTTTAGGCGCGACAGCCATTGTAGGAGAAAATAATCAACTTGTTGGTATAATTACCGATGGCGACGTTCGTCGGATGCTAGAAAAACACTCCAACTGGTCTGAAATCCAATTGGCCGATATGATGAATCGTACGCCCAAAACCATTGAAGCGGATGCGTTTGCTACCGAGGCGTTGGCCATTATGCAAACTTTGAATATTACCCAATTGGTCGTGACGGAAAATAAAAAGGCCGTGGGATTTGTTCATCTCCACGACCTGTTAAAAGAGGGTATCGTCTAAATTTTAGCGCATGCGGTTCGAGGACTGCACGAGCATTTCATCTTTACGAATCAATCGATTTGCGATCATGTTGGCCAATAACGCCACCACCATTGCATAGAATCCATAGCCATATTTTCCTTGTGCTTCCGGTTCAAAGCTCGGCATCGCCTCTTTGAAAATCACCCAAAACGAATAGCCCATCGCACCAGCTAACAAAAGCGAATTGATTAGCCCCAATAACATTTGGCGGATACGATTCTTGAATGAGAATATGGTGATTAAGGTGACGATGGTCGATAAGGTCAATAAAATCACGATGGCAATTGCGCTTGTTGTTGTGGTCTTACCTTCATTTGTTAGGATCCATTCATTGAAAAATAATTCGGCACTTTGGCCGGCTTGCCCTACTTTCGCCCAAATGCTCCAGCCTAGTGAGACAAGGCAATTGGCAACTAAAACGAGGCTTAAGAAGATTGTTTGTGGTCTTTGAATCATGATTATTAAATTTTCACACGAAATTAAACATTTTCTTGAAAAAGCTTGGCGGCAATTTTGGCCGAACTCAAGCAGAGAGGAATTCCACCTCCCGGATGAACGCTGCCGCCTATCCAATACATGTTTTTGATGGCGGACCGGTAATTCGGATGGCGCAAAAAGGCTGCAAATTTATTGTTAGATGCATTTCCATATAGGGCTCCACCAGCGGATGAAGTCCGCGATTCAATGCGGCGCGGGTCTAAATATTCTTCTGCGACAAGGTGGTCCTCTAGATTTATGCCGAGTGTCCGATTGATTTTATCGATGACTTGTTGGCGACACCGCTGTACAAGCGCATGCCAGTCCTGGCCCGAATCTGCCGGGGCATTGATTAACACAAACCAATTTTCACTCCCTGCCGGAGCATCTTCGGGAGCTACCTTACTAGATATGTGCACATAGACCGTTGGGTCATCAAACAAAGTAGCTTGTTTGAATATGGCTTCAAATTCAGCTTGGTAGTCTTTGGAGAAAAAGATGTTATGCACGCCGAGTTCCTCGAAAATGCGGTTTATTCCCCAATAGAAGATGACGCCTGAGCTCGATTTAGGCTGATTTAGTAATTTGCCGGGACGAAGTGTTTCGGGCAATAGTTTTTTGTAGCTAGGTCTAATATCTGCGTTACTGGCTACGAAATCAAAATCATAGGATCCTTTTTTTGTCACAATTCCATTGGCGATATTACCGTTGGTCCGAATTTTTTCAACGGCTTCATTCAAGTGGAATTGTACCCCTAAATCTTTAGCTAAACGAACGAGTGACCGAGGGATTTCGATCATCCCTCCTTTGGGGAAATAGGCCCCTAAGTTGTATTCTAAGTGTGGAATGATGGACAGCGTAGCAGGTGTTTGGTAGGGGTCAGAGCCATTATATGTCGCATAGCGATCAAATAATTGAACCGTTTTAGGGTTTTTGAAGCGCTTTTTATGCGCTTGATGCATGGTTTGGAAGAGGCCTAATTGATGCAAATTTGCATAGCCGAGCATCGCTTTTTTACTTGTCCAGGTGCTCAGTTTATGTAAGGAATCATCGAGGAATAAATCGCTAATGATGTTGTATTTGGTTCCTGCGTCTTTAAGATATTGGCTAATATTTGTTGCATCTTCCTGAAGCGCTTCTGCCATCAATTTTGCCGTTTCTGAGGCGTCTTCTACCGTTTTTAGGCGGGTTTGGTCCTCCCAAAAATAGCTGCAGATTTCAGGCAATCGCTGATAATTCAAGTAATCGCGTGGGTTTTTACCGGCCAATTCAAATAATTCATCCACCAATTGGGGCATCGTAAACAAGGATGGTCCTGTGTCAAAACGATATCCTGCTAATTGCAGTTGGCCTAATTTCCCACCCGCTTCTTCATTTGCCTCAAAAACAGTAACCGCATGCCCCATTAATTGCATTCGAATCGCAAATGCAATTCCGCCAATACCTGATCCGACAATTCCGACTGTTGACATGTTAATTTAATTTCCCGTGAAATTAACTAAATAAGAATAAACGGGTAAATGTTTTACACTACATACTCTTTTCCGTAATTTTGCACGAATTTTTATAATAAACTATGTTACGTACACACACGAACGGCGAATTGAGAATGGAGCACGTGGGCCAAACAGTCACTTTATGTGGTTGGGTTCAAAAAACACGTGATAAGGGAGGCATGTTATGGATCGACTTACGCGATCGCTATGGCATCACCCAATTAATGTTGGAAGAAGGGAAATCAGATCCGTCGGCCTTGACTTTAGCGCGTGGCTTGGGTCGGGAGTTTGTTGTCGCAGCAGAAGGAGTTGTTGTAGAACGTTTGGCAAAAAATGACAAGTTGCCTACGGGTGATGTAGAGATTAAGGTGAGCAATTTACGCATCTTAAATCCTGCCAAATTACCTCCGTTTTTGATCGAAGATGAGACGGATGGTGGCGATGATATTCGCATGAAGTATCGTTATTTGGACTTGCGTCGTAATCCGATTCGTGAGAGTCTTCGTTTGCGCCACCAAGTAGGTCGTGAAGTGCGTAATTATTTAGATAAGCAAGATTTTATTGAGGTGGAAACTCCCGTGTTGATCAAGTCAACCCCGGAAGGTGCACGTGATTTCGTTGTGCCATCTCGGATGAATCCAGGTGAATTTTATGCCTTACCGCAATCGCCTCAAACCTTCAAGCAATTGTTGATGGTTTCGGGATTTGATCGTTATTACCAAATCGTAAAATGTTTCCGTGATGAGGATTTACGTGCGGATCGCCAACCAGAGTTTACGCAGATTGACTGTGAAATGTCATTTGTAGAGCAAGAGGATATCTTGAACATGTTTGAAGGCTTGATTCGTCATTTGTTCTCGACTGTCAAAGGTTTGGATATCGGCGAAGTGCCTCGAATGACTTATGCGGATGCGATGAAATATTACGGTTCTGATAAGCCGGATATTCGTTTTGATATGAAGTTCGTGGAGCTGAAAGGAGAGGGTATTGATTTGACTTCCGGAAAAGATTTTCAGGTTTTTGATGCAGCGAATACGGTTGTCGGGATTTGTGTGAAAGGAGCTGCAGAATATACGCGTAAACAATTGGATGAATTGACGGATTTTGTGCGCCGACCGCAAATTGGGGCTAAAGGATTGATCTATGCACGCGTTCAGCCGGATGGCGTCGTGAAATCATCGGTTGACAAATTCTATTCAGAATCAGATTTAGCTACTTGGGCAGCAGCATTTAATGCGGAACCAGGAGATTTGATTTTGGTATTGTCTGGTGATGGAGATAAGGTGCGTAAGCAATTAAATGAGCTTCGTCTCGAAATGGGAACGCGCATGGGATTGCGTGATCCGAACAATTATAAAGTGCATTGGGTTGTTGATTTCCCATTATTAGAATACGGAGAGGAAGAGGACCGTTGGTTCGCGATGCACCATCCATTTACTAGCCCGAAGCCAGAGGATATCGCGTTGATGGAAGCTGGTGACTTAGGTAAAGTTCGAGCGAACGCTTACGATTTAGTTGTGAATGGTGTGGAAGTTGGCGGAGGATCGATTCGTATCTTCCAAAAGGATTTGCAATCGAAAATGTTTGAGGTCCTAGGATTTAGCGAGGAGGAGGCGAAGGCACAATTCGGCTTCTTGCTTGATGCGTTTGAATATGGAGCGCCGCCTCATGGTGGGTTGGCGTTTGGTTTTGACCGTTTATGTTCGTTGTTCGGCGGAACAGAATCCATTCGTGATTACATCGCATTCCCGAAAAATAATGCGGGTCGTGATGTGATGATTGATTCACCATCTCCATTGGCTCAGGCGCAATTGGATGAGTTGAAAATCAAAACGAATTTATAAGTTTTAGTGGCGATTTTGTCGCATTTCCCGCCTAGCTTTGGCAATCCTTTAAGGTTTGCCAAAGCTAAGTGTTGGGATGCTAGAACTCGTATTTAAACACAGGGCTTTCCCACTCGCCCGCATTAATATTCAAAACTTCTTTGATCTGTCCATGATGGATGTCAAATACCCAGCCATGTAAATGAGGGAATTGTCGTTTTGCCCACGCTTTTTGAACAATCGTCGTTTTAGCCAAATTTTGAATTTGTTCAGCAACATTAAGTTCCACCAACTTATTAAAGCGTAACTGTTCATCTTCAATGGTATGAAGCTCAGTGAAATGCTTCTCATAAACCTCCTTGATGTTACGAAGCCATTTATTAATTAAGCCAAAATCATGGTTAGTCATAGCCGCCTTTACGCCTCCGCAATTATAATGTCCACAAACGATAATATGTTTAACTTCCAATACTTCGACGGCGTATTGAAGTACCGACAGTAAATTAATGTCGGTATGAACAACCATATTGGCCACATTTCGATGGACAAAAATATCGCCCGGATCTGCGTGCGTTATTTCCTCAGCGGGTACACGACTATCTGCGCAGCCTATCCAGAGGAATAGCGGGTTTTGATCTTTCGATAAGTTATCGAAATAATGCTCATCAAGCTCAAGGCGCTCACTAGCCCAGGCTTTATTGCTCAACAATAATTTTTTATACTCCTTCATATTATTTCTTTTTTAAGTCGGCCTCTATGCCGCGTTCATGCGCTGTAGCTATAAATTCTTGTATCAATTGATTGATATCATGGTCCATAAAATGCACTTTCGAAATGTCGATGTATACATCTGAACCTTGAGGTATTTTTCTTAAGGCTTCTTTTAAAGCCATTTTATGTAGAAACGTAACGTCCTTTTGAAACTTGATTAATACCTCGTTCCCATTTTGGAAAACGGAAAAAACGGAGGAGTAATTCGTGATGATGACAAAGATGAGGCCGATAACCGTACCGATGAATATGCCCCAAAGGAGATCTACCCCAACTACAACAGCAATGGTGATCAGGAATGGAACCCATTGTTTCCAGCCTTCTGAAAGTACTTTTTTGAATTCCTTTGGATGGGCTAATTTATATCCTGTATATAGCAAAATGCTGGCCAAGCAGGCTAACGGAATTTTATTTAAATACATGGGTAATGCCAAAACCGCTAAGAGCAAGAGTACGCCATGTACGAAACCAGACATCCTAGATTTTCCTCCTGCATAAATGTTCGTGGAGGAACGCACAATAACCGATGTAATGGGTAGGCCACCCAATAATCCACTACTTATATTGCCGATTCCTTGTGCGATCAATTCCCGATCTGCTGAAGCAATTCGTTTCTGCGGATCTAATGCCTCTGTCGCTTCTAAGGATAATAAACTCTCCAAAGAGGCTACGATTGCTAACGTAAATGCGATCGTATATACTTTTGGGTTTGTGAAAAAGGACCAATCGGGTAGTACGAGTCCGCTAATTGCCTCATTCATGTTCTTAAATACTGGGAGGCTCACCATGTGTTCTGCCGAGTTTCCTAGATACCATTGAGGGGCGTACCCAGCGAAAAAAAGATTCAATATGACTCCAAATAATACCACAATTAGTGAAGCTGGTAAAGCCTGCATCCAACGTAATTTATTTGCGACTGCGGTCCACAAAAACAAGATGAGTAAGCCCAAACTTGAAATGATTAATGCCCCTAACTTAATATCACGGAATGATGCCATTAATTCTGTAAAGGTATTTTGACCATCAGCAATTTGAGAGAATTCAAATTCTCCGATGAAGTCTAAGTCATCCCCAAATGCATGTGGAATCTGCTTTAAAATGATAACAATACCAATGGCGACAAGCATGCCTCGGATTACGGATGATGGGAAAAAGCCACCAATTTTCCCCATTTTAATTAAGCCCAGGATAATTTGAATCACGCCTGCCAGAATGACTGCAATTAAAAATCCAGCGAAGCTTCCTAATTCATGAATGGCATTCGCGACGATGATGGTTAGGCCAGCTGCTGGGCCACTGACCGAAAGTTCTGAGCCGGAAAGAAGCGAAACAAGCATTCCGCCAATTATGCCGGCAACAAGGCCTGCCATCAAAGGTGCTCCTGATGCTAAGGCTATTCCAAGGCATAAAGGTAGGGCAACAAGAAATACGGCTATACCTGATTTCCAATCTCCTGCCAAGAGAGATTTACGATAATATTGAAAGTTCATACAAACGTTTTTAATGTGTCAAAACAATAATCTAGCTGTTTGTATGCGTATCGGGAGGGGTTAAAATGGGGCAAAGATGCGCCTGACTTAAGCGATCTATATAGCTGTAAATGTGTAAGGTATTTTGTGTAAAATGGGGGATTAAAGCTTCTAAAGTCGACTTACTTACATAAGCGGAATCTGTTAGGTCGTCTGAGTCTTCCGAATCTTCTTCCGAATCGACAGGAGCATAATTAATTACTGTAGCCTGCTGTTCTGTTTGCTTGACTTGGAAACTATATCCATCAAAGGGATTTAAAGGCATCGTCGGTTCTTGTGCCGTACAAAACCCCGACATAAACTTTACCCATAAAATCAATAGCCACACCATTAGTCTAGCGTTGTTTTGAGTTGGTAAATAATCTTCCCTTGCGCATCGCGCTCCTGAACTAATTCCGGTTCTTGAGTGTCAAACTTGTCTTTTCCGTAGCGCCATTCTTTCTTTAATCGGCCACCTGTACCAAATTCATAATATTCGCGCCAGCGGCCCACGCGTATGCTGTCATCCAGCATGCCTTCTTCTTTTACATTTCCACTTACATAAAATGCGCGATATTGTCCCCGGACTTTGCCATAAACCACAGGAATCAGCTCTTTGATTTTCTTCTGTTCGTTGTCAAAATAGCTCATGCGAGACTCCACAGGAAAACCGCGATGAAAATATTGTTTGTTGAGTAGTTCCCCGTCCGGGCCATAGGTTTCCCAGCGACCATCCTTGACTCCCATGTAGAAAAATCCTTGTTCCGTCACGTTTTGGTTTACGACACGTCGGAAAGGGCCGTGACAGATTTGTGCTGATTTATTATCTTTCAATGAGCCAGTTACGATACGCGATTGAGCGGGGTCAAACCACCAAATTTCTGCAACATAAGGGCTAACTGCCTCATCTTCTACATATTTGACCACATTGATTTCTTCCTGTGTGTTCCGTGTTCCGCTGCCATAATTACCAAGACGTCTCTCCGTTTTTATTCCTGAATATTCGTCTTTCGGTAGTGCTTTTTTGGTTGCTCGGCGTGCGAGCATGCTCGCTTTAATGCCCAGGTTTTTGATTCCCAAATCCTCAATAATCGCTTTCCCCTCCGATTTGATTTTTTTTGCTCCTTCCAATTGTTCCTCCAAGCCCGTGCTAAGTCTACCTCCAAGAAATCCCTTTTGAGCGCTTGTGTCTGTCAACGGTTTTTTGGTAGAAATGACCGCTTGCGCCTGACCATAGCTTGAAAAGACAGCTACAACAAGGAAACAAAAAATAAGGAACTTGATTTTCATGGCATTTTAGAACGCTAAGCGCTCAAAAAAATTTTCCAAAAATAGGAATTTAAATGATTAGCTAGGGTAGTTTGTGTATTTTTGCAAGGTTTTTTACGAGTTAATTATCTCATAGCAATCAATCATTGAAAAAGGAAGCTAAAATATATGTAGCAGGACACCGAGGAATGGTGGGCTCTGCCATCGTTCGACAGTTACAAGCTCATGGCTATCAACACATCATTGTTCGTACATCCCAGGAATTGGATTTGCGGAATCAAGAAGCTGTGTCAGCGTTTTTCCAACAAGAAAAGCCGGATTATGTGTTTTTAGCTGCTGCCAAAGTAGGAGGTATCATTGCGAATAATACTTACCGGGCAGATTTTTTGTATGAAAATTTAGCGATTCAAAATAACGTCATTCATGCGGCTTATTTAAATCAAGTCACGAAATTGATGTTTTTAGGGTCATCTTGTATTTATCCTAAAATGGCACCTCAGCCGCTGAAAGAGTCTTATTTGTTGACAGGTGTATTAGAGCCGACCAACGAACCCTATGCCATTGCCAAAATTGCCGGAATCAAAATGTGCGAGGCATACCGCGCGCAATATGGTTGTGATTTTATTTCAGTGATGCCGACCAATTTATATGGTCCCAATGATAATTACGATTTGCAGAATTCGCATGTGTTGCCTGCGATGATTCGGAAGTTTCATGAAGCGAAAGAGCGAGGGGATGCAACCATGGAATTGTGGGGAACGGGATCTCCCATGCGTGAATTCTTGTATGCAGATGATCTAGCGGAGGCGTGTTTATTCTTAATGGAAAATTACAGCGACGCAGAATTGGTGAATATCGGTACGGGAGTAGACGTTACAATCAAAGAACTCGCGGAAACGGTCCAAAAAATTGTTGGCTTCGATGGAGAAATTCGTTGGGATGTCTCCAAGCCCGATGGTACCCCTCGTAAATTGATGGATGTTTCTAAACTTCATCAATTAGGCTGGAAGCACCATATCGAGTTGGCGGATGGAATTCATTTGGCCTATCAAGATTTTTTACAAAACCTCGCTTTGCGCAAATAATGGAAAAAGCGACGTGGTTTAGTACCTGGTTTGATTCTCCTTATTATCATCAATTATATGCGAGTCGGGATGATCAAGAAGCCAAGCATTTTATTGAAACCTTACAGGCTTATTTGAAAATTGTACCTGGAGCATTTGTTTTAGATGCGGCTTGTGGCAAAGGTCGTCATGCCAAAATGCTACAACGCCACGGGATGCATGTGGAGGGTTTTGATTTGTCCCCAAGTAGCATTGCGGAGGCGAATCGTTTGGCCAATAAACACTTGCATTTCTTTGTACATGACTTGCGTGTGCCGCTGCCCAAGCAAGCGCATTACGATGTTGTATTTAACTTTTTTACGAGTTTTGGGTACTTCGATGAGCCTGCCGATAATGCGCGTGCGTTCCAAACGTTTGCTGGAGGTTTGAAGCCTGAGGGAATTTTGGTGATGGATTTTCTAAACCCCACCTATATTCTTGCGAATTTAGTTCCGGAAGAAGTTGTCAAACGCGGTGCAATCAAGTTTCATATTAAGCGTTGGGAAGAAAATGGCTATCTCTATAAATCCATTTCTTTCGAGGATCAAGGTAAATCCTATGCTTTTCAAGAGAAAGTTGAATTGATTTCCAAGGATGATTTTTTGGTTTATGCGGAACAAGCGGGCTTGAAGTTTCTCAATTTGGCGGGTGACTATTCTTTAGCTAAGTTTGATGAACAAAAATCCCCTAGAATGATCTTTTTCTGGGCTAAGAAATAAGGCTTATGCAATCTTTTCGTGCACTCGTAACGGAAATCAGTCCTGAGGGCCAGGCGTCCACAGCGCTTCAAACTCTACCTTTGACTTTTTTGCCTGAGTCAGATGTTCTCATAAAAGTAGCATATTCCTCCTTGAATTATAAAGATGCTTTGTCGGCAAGCGGCCATAAAGGCATTACCCGAAATTTTCCACACATTCCTGGAATTGATGCAGCGGGTGTAGTTATATCCGACCTTTCAGGAAAATTTCCATTGGGCGCGCGCGTTTTGGTTACCGGATTTGATATGGGGATGAATTCGCATGGAGGCTTGTCGGAGTATATTCGTGTGCCTGCCAATTGGGTTATCGAAATTCCAGAAAACTTACCTTCGCGCATCGCTATGCAATGGGGGACGTCGGGTTTAACTGCCGCCATGGCCGTTGATTCCTTGATTTCTAATCAGCTAAGCCCTGAAAAAGGTGAGGTGTTAGTGACGGGTGCCAGCGGAGGCGTAGGGATGATTAGTATTCGTTTGTTGAGTCATTTAGGATTTTCAGTGGTTGCCCTAAGCGGAAAACCTGCGTTGGAGGAAACGTTGAAAGGATTAGGAGCTTCGCGCGTTATTTCGAGGCAACAATTTGCTGAAGAACCTGTTAAAGCTCTCTATCCTATGGAATATGCGGGAGCAATTGATACACTTGGCGGGGATTATTTAGTTCAAGTTGTCAAGCGCTTACAATATGGCGGATCCGTAGCTGTTTGTGGCATGGCTGCGGGGGTAGAATTGCCGCTCCAAGTCTATCCATTTATTTTACGAGGAACGCGCATGCTTGGCATTTATTCTGCTGAATCTCCTTTGTCCTATAAACAGGTTTTGTGGGAGAAAATAGCTGAAATCTGGTCAGTCGACTTAGAAAGCCTCAGTCAAGAAATTAATCTTGAGGAGGTCCCTTCAGTACTTGAAAAAATGTTAGCGGGGAATAGTAGTGGTCGTTACTTGGTTAAAATTTAACAAATTTGATGCCTGCCTGATTCGGAATTTCGGGGAATGAAATGATATAATTTCCATTCGTCAGTTCCCTTACATCGAGCCTAATTTGTTGGCTTGGATTTTCAAAATTTACCGTTTTTATCCTTTGGCCTACTTGGTTCCAAAGCTCAACTTTCAGTGAAGCTGTTTGCTGGAACTTATCCGGTAAACCGAGTGTAATTTCATTCTGTGTCGGATTAGGGAAAGCTGTGATTTGAAGGAAGGGGTTTTGTTCTGCGTTAGCCAAGATGCTAATGCGATAATTTTCTGAGCTTGCCACGCAACCATTGATGTCTGTCAATTTAATTGCATAGGTTCCCGATTCTGTGGGCAAGTAATTGGCTTCAATCGCCCCAGGGATTGCTTTCCCGTTCAAATACCACTGCATGTTATTCCCTCCAGATGATTTCAAGACTCCATTTGCATAGGACAATAAGGGAGATAAAGGGTTTGAATAGACTAAATTGAAGCTGCTGCTTGTGTTGCTGCAGTTGGAGATGTTGCTAACTTGGGCCTGATAAATTCCGGATTTATTTGCAGAAAAACTTGCCTGTGTCGCTCCCGCAATAGCAACACCGTTCAATAACCATTGAATGGATGAGTTTTCGCTATAGGTTGCCACTAAGGATTTTATTTCGTTTGAACAAGCCGTTAGGGTTCCCGTTGGGCTTATGCTTACGGTGGGACTTGGACTTGTGTTCACTGCCACTTGGCTCCGGGGGCTCGGGCAACCCACGGATCGGAATTTCATGTCATAGAAATAATAATAGCCTGTCGTAATTGCCGATCCATTGAATTTGGCTCCTGTAAGTGAAAGAATGTTGGCTATGCTGTAGGGATAGCCCAAATTTGTAGGTGCGTTAACCGTATCCGCCAAACTTCGATTACTTCGGAAAATACTGGCTCCATTTGAACACGTTTGCGAAATCAAATAGCTCCCAGCCTTCGGAAAAGCAAGGTTCAAATAGACGATTTGGCCCGGATCATTTTTGTCGTCAATGAGTTGGCCTCCTACGCGCGTCAAATTGCTCTGCGTGCGTGTGGCTTCTACTTCCTTGGTTGTGGAGGCCACAAGTTCTCCTGTATCCTTGTTGTACACGCTGAAAGTGATCGTACCAGAAGTCCCTACGTAGATGCGGGCGCTTTCTAAAACGATGGGGCTTTTGATTTCAAAGATGGGTTGTGGTCCGAAATTTTCATAATAGGTTCCTGTTCCAAATGCCAACTTGCCACTCGGACTCAAGCTGCCAGAAAAATCGGCCTGCGCAACTTGGTACGTGGCTGTTGCCGGAAGACTAATTTTCGGTCCCGTACCTACCAATGTATTGTTTGCATACCAAAGCGCCCCATCACTAAGGGATGTCAAATTGACCAAAGTCCCCGGTGTACACTGGGTTCCTGTGGCGACGGGAGTTTGAGGACTTTCAATTTTCTGTTGAATTTGGATTTTGTTGTTGGGGGCGTATTGGTCGCTTGCCAACTGGTTTGTGAGTTCAAAATTGTAGGTTTTACCTGCTAGGAGTGTGATATCTGCTTGCAAGGCAAGCTCTTGTTCGTGGCCAGCAAAGATTTTGTTAACAATACCTTTTAACGTTCCGATCTGTTGGGCATTTTCAAAAACTGAAATCTGAACGGGTACATTGTATTGTGTTTTGGTGCCACTATTCTTCACTCGTGCGATGAGTTTGAGGCTGCCGGTATTTTGACAGAAATTACCCACGGGAGTTGAAATGCCTGTGGCTTCCACGTCGTTAGATGCCTGTAAAATTTGAATGCTAGTCTCGAGGATATTTCCATTCGAAATCGTACCACAACTGCCTGAAATCGGGTCGTTTGATGCTAATATGCGCACTTTATAACGTTTATTGATCGATACGCTAGTTGGTGGTGTAATGGAAAGGTTAATACTGTTAGCGCTAAGGTTTGTCGACGCATTGATTAATTCATCCGCATCATCAAAATCGCCGTCTTGGTTCCAATCAACCACCGCGCGCAGGTTTTTGGCAGTTGAATTGCTGAATAAGATATTGGCAATTTTCGTTTCTCCTATTTCAATTGGAATAGCCGCCCCTGTGCTATCTAAGGTATTTGCAACAGATTTACTATCAACTAAAACTTTCGATATCACTAATTTATTCGCGCTTGTGCTTGCGCTACAATATGCTTTACCCGCGATGCCAGAAAGAATCAGTGAAAAGTCTTGCAAATTGTTTTTCAACGTCCCTTTGTGATTAATTGATAAGGTATAAGTCTCGCCTGGGATGCTTTGGTGAATTATGATTTTTTCAATGTTATCTAGATTATTTACCCCAGTTTTGGCAAGAGCACTCGGATTTTCTGGGTCTAAGGTAAAGGGAAGGTAGGTGCCTTTGCTATCCTGAATTTTGATGTCTAAATCATTGACGAGCCGAGGAGTTCGGTTATTCAAACTGCTCGCTACAAGAGGCAAAACGTTGCCTTCTGGATCAGTCCAAGATAGCGTAACGCTAATATTTCCTGCTCCTGATGCTATCAGCTTTTCTGTATATAAAGTGCCATTGCTTAAACTAAGCTCTCGGATTGCTTGGGTTTTATCCGTGTTTTGAATGACTTTTGCAGCGCTTTCTGCATTCAATAATCCCCATCCGCTTTGGTAGTCGGGCCCCACAGGTCCAAAATCCATCGCTGTGTGGATGACCAATCCTTTTAGCGTTGCGGAACGCATGAATTTGCCATTATTTAGACGATTGTATAACTGCTGAAGCAAAAACAAAGATCCGGCAACTTGCGGGGAAGACATGGAGGTCCCGTCGAGGGTTGTGTAGGCCGCATTTGAGGTGTTGCTGGTGGATAAAATATCGGTCCCTACGCCCATAATATCCGGTTTGATCCGACCGTCGTCGGTAGGACCCCAACTCGTAAAATTGCTTACTCGGAGATCAGAAGCAAGGTTAGGGGTTTGTTGGATTGACTCAATGGCTCCCACGGTCAAGATATTTTTTGCAGTACCCGTCGTGGAGATGATATCATAAGCGTCGTTTTTTGACCGGATGATATTGCTGGAATCTTTTGTGTTTTTGAGGTAATAATATTCGCCTTTGGTGAAATCAGGGCCATTTTCTGATCGGCTATTTCCAGCTGATTTGGTAATGAGGTAGTAGGGGGCATTGAAGGCAATCTTGTCCAAGGCTTGCGCATTGCTGTCATAATACCCGAACTTATAATCTTCTAGTGTGCTGATAGCATCATTTCCCCACCACTGCCATTTGTTTTTCGTCGAGTCATAAACCCATCCCGCCTGATACCCATAGGAATGATTACTGATTAATAAATTCGGTGATGCTGCACTAATTTCTGAATTGTCATTATTATAATCCCAGACCTTTAAATCCGCTCCGAAAGCCATTCCACGTGCCGAAGCAATTACCCCACTAGCAATCATTGTTCCCGCAACGTGCGTGGCGTGCAGGTCGGATGTTAATACACTCTCTTGTGATTTTATGCGACTGCCAAATTCCTGATGCGTCGACATTGCACCTCCGCCATCCCAAAGGGCTAGTTTTCCAGCAAGCGTGTCAGATTTTCCCGTTAATGATAGCCCTAATCCGCCCGTGCTATACAATTGATCAGTACGTGTTATTTGTGCAGAACGGCGATTCGACTCGATCCCTAGATATAGGGCTTCTCCAAGTGAATTGATCTGCTGTAAAGTGATTTTTTTATCCCCGATTTGGTCTTGGAGTTTAATGCCATTCTGTTTGGCGAGTGCTTGACTCTGTAAATACTGCTTATTTTGCTCCCGACTGAAATCATCCGCAAACTCTTGCATGCGTTGTTTATTTTCACCCCTGTACAATTCATGTTGGGCATGAATGCTCATGGAGAAAATAAGCATCAAGATAACCGTGTTAAGTAGTTGTTGGGGGCGCATCACACAGAGCTAAAGTACTAATTTAGGCTTTTTCCTTTAATTCTACACGAAAGGTTTTTCGGTGGATTTCCGTAGGTCCTATGCGAAGGACTGCCTTTCGATGTTCCAAGGTCGGATAGCCCGCATTTCGCTCCCATCCGTAGCCTGGAAAGCGTTCTGCAGCTTTTTGCATCCATTCATCTCGATAAGTTTTGGCTAATATGGAAGCTGCCGCTATCGAAAAATACTTGGAATCTCCTTTCACAATGCAGGTGTGCTGGACAAATGGGTAGCTAATAAAACGATTTCCGTCGACTAATAAATGGTCAGGTTTAGTTTGTAGTTTGTCCACAGCTTTGTGCATCGCCATGACACTTGCTTTGTAGATATTAATTTGATCAATCGTCTCATGGTCAACTTCTGCAATCGCATAATCAATGGCATAGGTTTTGACCACTTCGATTAATTGTTGCCGCTGTTTCGCATTCAATTGTTTAGAATCAGTCAATAATTTATCATGAAAATCTTTGGGTAAAATGACAGCAGCTGCAACTACAGGTCCTGCCAAACACCCTCGACCGGCTTCATCTAGGCCTGCTTCGATCCCTTCAGCCTGAAAATAAGGTAGTAAAGCGTGTTTAATTATTGACATTATTCCGTTGCGAACAATAAATTTTGTTGGTGTTTCCACAAATATGGCTTAAAATTGCTAATTATTTCCAATGATTCCACCTATGATTAAGCACCTAGTTTGTAGTTTTTTGTGTATTTCGCTACTTGTAAATACAGCATTTGCTCAAAAAAATCGCTCCAAAAAGATTTTCCATATCGAAGCGAAGTCGGCCCGTTTCAGCGGTGATGGTGTAGGAGGGGAAACCTATTTTTTTAAACCAGCCTTCGAAGTTGGCTTCGGTGTGCAATATCCATTAACATCCCGCGTCAGCTTTAATCCCGAATTAACCTTGTCACAAAAAGGATTTCATGGCAAAACGAATTATTCGGATTCTACGTATACAGAACGAAACATATCCTTAAACTACTTGGATATCAGCCCTAATTTCGAGATTAAATTAGGTTCCGTTTCCGAATATGCGAGTGGGTTTTCCGTGTGGGGTGGTCCATACATGGGAATAGGCCTTTGGGACAACGCTACTTACGATATCCGCTCAGCAAATGTGCTGAAGCCAGGGACCTATGTATTGACTTCTACGACGGGTGAAAGCTTTTCGCGTGACGTTCGCCGACTAGACCTAGGTTTTAAAGTGGGCATCGGTGTTGTTTCCCAAAACTTTGTATCCGTAGGATTAACGTACCAAGCAGGACTAATCAATATAGCGACTGATACAAAATCATTGTATAATCAGTCACTCGGTTTTTACATGCGTGTTTTCTTCGACGAGATTCTCTAGGCCTAACGATTAAAAAGTAGTCGTACTCCTTTTTTACTCATATCAAATCGGCCATTTGCATAGGCCAAATGTCCTGAGACAAACGTGTGTGTAATGCTCGCTGGGAATTGATGCCCTTCTAATGGTGACCAGGCACATTGATAATGTAGTGACGATTTAGTCACCTCATGCGTTAGCTGTAAATCAACAATTGCCAAATCAGCCCAATAACCCTCTCTGATATATCCGCGATCTTGAATTTGGAAACATTCAGCCAAATTATGCGCTGTTTTTTCTGCAATTTGAGGAAGGCTTAATACACCTTCTTGGCTCATTTCTAATAACATCAATAAGGGGTGCTGAACCAAGGGTAGGCCAGAAGGTGATTTCCAATAACCTTGTTGTTTCTCCTCCCACGTGTGTGGAGCGTGATCTGTGGCAATGACATCAATAGCTCCTGTTTGAAGTGCTTGTCTGATCGCTGCACGATGTCTTCCATCTTTGATGGCAGGATTACATTTGATTTGATTTCCTAAAGTTTCATAGCTTGCGGCATCAAACCACAAGTGATGAACACAGGCCTCAGCTGTAATTCGTTTGTCTTTCACAGGCTTACCTGTTTCGAATAAGGCTAGTTCTTCCTCTGTACTAATATGTAAAATGTGCAAACGGGTATTGGACTTTTTCGCCAAATCTACCGCCATCGATGAAGATAAATAACAAGCCTCTTCATTACGAATCAAGGGATGAATAAAGGCCGGTGCATCTTCCGTTGGGTATTTTTCTCTGAATAATTCCAGACGCGCACGTACTGTTGCCTCATCTTCGCAATGCGTCGCAATCAATAATTCGCTGGAATTGAAAAGTGTTTCTAGGGTTTTGGTATTATCCACTAGCATATTTCCTGTGCTAGATCCCATGAATATCTTGATCCCACAAACATTGTTTTTGTTCGTCTTTAATACTTCTTCCAAATTGTCATTGGCAGCCCCCATAAAGAAAGAGTAGTTGGCCAAAGAGCTCTCATGTGCGATGTGGTATTTGTCCGAAAGTAATTCTTGCGTCAGAGCATTCGGAACGGTGTTCGGCATTTCCATGAAACTCGTTACGCCACCGGCTACTGCCGCGCGCGCTTCGCTAGCAATGGTTGCCTTGTGTGTCAAACCGGGTTCTCTAAAGTGGACCTGGTCATCAATCATACCTGGAAAAACATGTTTGCCTTCTAAATCAATGATCTGTTCGTTTCCTTCCGGACTTAAGCTCGTTCCGATTTTCTCAATTCGGCCGTTTTTAATGCGAATATCACCTGGCGTGATTTGCCCTTCGTTGACGATTTGACCATTTTTCAATAAATATGCCGACATATTATTCCTGATTTATTTGGATGATTTTAAACTCTGTCCGACGGTTCTGCTGATGCATTTCCTCTGGGCAATCTACCCCGTCTGAACATTCATTGATTAATTGGCTTTCGCCATAACCTTTCGGTTTGATTCGGTCTTTTGCGATACCGCGTTGTAAGATGTATTTTACAGCTGATTCCGCGCGGCGTTGTGATAACTTCTGATTATATGCAGCCGTTGCACGGGCATCTGTATGGGCACCCAATTCCAAATTCACTTGTGGGTTATCCTGCAAGAAATTGACAATTTTGTCTAATTCAACAGCTGCGTCTGGTCGGATATCTGCTTTGTCTAAATCGTAATAAATGGAATTCAACTGGTAAAATTGACTAATTTCTTTGCCGATTTCCGGTTGGTCCATCACGATTTTAAACGCAAACGTTGTATCCGTGAGTTCCTTTTTTAGCAAAGCCTGTGGGATTTCTCTGCCTTCCAACGAAAAGCTCGAACGAGCCGAAATATATCCGTCTTTTTCAAGTTTGAACTGAACCTCATCGCCCGAGTTTAAATTGATTGGTTCTATTTTCCCCAGTTTATCCGTAGTAAAAACTTCGCTAGATTCCCCATTTCTTCTTGCACTTACCTGAACCCCCGGAATCGTCTTGCCATCCGGTTGAACGACTTGTACGGCTAACGCATAATTGACCGTTTTTAATGCTTGTGGCACTTGCGTTGACGTGGTATCATTTGACCACCAATGTTCTTCGCTTCCGCTGGACTTAAAGAAATAAATGTCGTCATCTCCTTTGCCGCCGGGACGATTGGAGCTGATATAACCCGAAAGCGGGTCGGATAAATTAATCGCAAAATCATCGCCAATCGAATTCAACGGGACGCCTAAATGCTCAACGCTGATTTCGTTTTCGTTCCGACTTGCTACGTAAAGGTCTAATCCTCCGATGCTCGGATGTCCATCTGATGAAAAGTACAGTTTTCCATTTTCACTTACATAAGGGAAAATTTCATCTCCAGGGGTGTTGATGATGGACCCTAAGTTTATAGGTCTTCCAAAACGTCCTGAATTGTCAACGGGTACGCGATATAGATCCAGGCCTCCTTTGCCACCTCTTCGATTTGAGCTGAAATAGAGCGTTCGGTCATCAAATGAAAAACAGGGGCTTCCGTCCCAAGCGATCGAATCAGATATGGCTAGGCGTTCTGGTTCCGACCAATCATTTCCATTTTTTTTCGAAATGTATAAATCTACATCCGGCGAAGGATCCTTGCTTTTGCCGGTATTGCCGCGTGCAAAAACAACCGTTGTTCCATCGTGTGAAAATGCGGGAGTTCCGTCATTGGCATTCTCCTTGTAGAGCTGAGTGCTGAATAAATGTGGCGTGGTGATTTCGTTTTCTTTCAGCAATGGAGCACTATAAAGTCCCAAAAATGGAAGTCCATTGTTTTTGTAAATTAAGGGTTTGCTTGAACTGGTAAAGAGTAATTCATTTCCAATTTTTTGCGCGGCAAATTCCGTTTTAGGGGTATTCCCCATTAATGGAAAGAGTGTAACAGGGCTTTGTTTTTGAACAAGCGATGGGATTTTATCCAAATTCTCTAATTCAATTTCGGCCTTAATTTGGTAGAAACGATTCGGCTTACTTTGAAGGAATTTAGTTAAAGCGGTTTTGCACAAGGTATAATCGCCGAGTGATTTTGCTGCTAAGGCAATGTGATAATTGACTAAAATGTCGTCGATTCCTTTTGATTGGGCTTTTTGGTAATAGGGGAGTGATAGTCCAATCCGATTAGATAGTCGGTAAGATTCCGCCACATAATAGGCGCTTTTATCTCCTTCGATACCTTGATCGGCCAAAGGCTTCAGTGCTTGAATGGCCCATTCGTATTCGCCTCGTTCAAAATATTTCAAGCCTTTTTTGCTTGTTTGACGCGTAGGATTACAGCCAAATATCGTTATGAGAACGATAAAAAAAGCGAGTAAACGGACGGATTGACTGGATTTTGCTAGCATGGCCCTTAAAGATCTTTCAAATGTAATAAGCTATGCTCGTTTTTTTGATGTACCTTTGCATAAATTATCAATCAGTCAAGGAAATAAATCCTTGTCAAATCCAGCAGTGATGTTGCATATTTTATGAGAAAAAGAATTCAGAAAGACGACAATCGTCGTTCAGATGCGCCACGTAGTAATTCAGGTGGTCGCTCAACAGCAAGAAATTTTAGTGATCGTTCTTCAGGGCCTAATCGGGCGTCTGCAGGAGACCGTAAACCTTTTGAAGGCGGAGATCGTCCATATACACCACGTGCTCTGCGCGAAGGTGGTGAACGTCGGCCTTTCAACCGTGAAGGATCTAGCGATCGTCCATATACACCGCGCGCACCGCGTGAGGGTGGTGAACGTCGTCCTTTTAACCGTGAGGGATCTAGCGATCGTCCTTATACGCCTCGTGCACCTCGTGAAGAGGGTGAGCGTCGCCCTTACAACCGTGAAGGATCTAGCGATCGTCCATATACTCCGCGTGCACCTCGTGAAGGTGGTGAGCGTCGCCCTTACAATCGTGAAGGATCTAGCGATCGTCCTTATACGCCACGTGCACCTCGTGAGGATGGAGAGCGTCGTCCATTCAATCGTGA
>CALLKB010000280.1 GCA_938008575.1 uncultured Cytophagaceae bacterium
CCTTTGGAAATTATTTAGCTTCCCAAATCAAGAAATATCAAATGACAAAGCGCACAATGGTCCTGTTGGGATTTTTAATTCTCGCAGTAGCTAGCCGATTTTTAATTTTACTGAATCCGTCTTGGGCGAATTTTTCCCCGGTAAGTTCGATGGCATTATTTGCTGGAGCTTACGCATTAAACCAAAGACAAGCGATTTTATGGTCGATTCTTCCGATTTGGATTTCGAATTTGATTTTAAACAATGTCGTCTATCCACAATATTTTGATGGTTTTTCGTGGGGATTTGATTTCGTTCATTTAAGTCTTTTTGCAGGTATTGCTCTATTAGGTTCTCGTATTTCCAATGTAGGATCGTTTGTTGGAGCCAATGTCATCAGTGTATTAGGCTTTTTTATCCTTTCAAATTTTGCAGTTTGGGCAAGCGAAGCGATTGGCTATGGTTTTAAAGCGGGAAACGCGGTGGTATATGCTAAAGATTTATCAGGCCTTATGACTTGTTTTGCAGCAGGTTTACCATTCTTAAAAAATGCAATTATTAGCCAATTCTTGTTTTCTTCTGTTTTATTTGGAGGATTTGAATTAGTCAAAAATAAAGTTCCAGCACTTCAGCGCTAGAACCTGTTTACATAAAAAAAGCCCGAACTCACATTCGGGCTTTTTTTGTTAGTCTTGCTTGTAGACCTTGCCGTCTCGCATGACAAATTTCATTTTCAAAATATCAGCTATATTTTGTGTGGGATCCCCATCTACAGCGACAATATCAGCCAACTTCCCTACTTCAATGGAACCGATCGAATCGGATTGTCCTAAAAGATCCGCAGCAGCTACCGTTGCCGATTGAATCGCTTCCATCGCAGGCATCCCTGCTTCGTTCATCAAGATAAACTCATTCAAATTCTTTCCATGGCCAAAGACTCCAGCGTCAGTTCCAAAAGCAATCTTCACGCCTGCTTTGTAGGCTTTCCCAAAAGTTGATTGAATAATTGGCCCAATCGACTCAGCTTTTTTCTTCACCATCTCAGGATAGTAATTCGGGATTTTCGCAGAATCTGCAACCGAACGTCCCGCAATGATCGTAGGGACATAGTAAGTACCATGCGCTTTCATTAAGTCCATCACCTCAGTTGTCATGTACGTTCCGTGTTCAATGGAGCTTACACCAGCCAAAATCGCACGTTTCATCCCCTCTGCTCCATGTGCATGCGCGGCAACTTTAAAGCCATAATCTTTAGCTGTTTGAACGATGGTGCGGATTTCCTCTTCGGTAAACTGAGCGCCCATGCCATCTTTGGCATAACTTAGCACTCCACCCGTAGCCGTAATTTTGATTAGGTCGGATCCTTCCTTATAGCGCTGACGTACTGCCTTTGCTGCATCAGAAAGGCCATTGACAACACCGTCTTCGGGACCTAAGTCTTTCTTAAAGGTTTCATTGAGGCCGTTAGCATCATCTGCGTGACCACCCGTTGAGCCAATAGACACGCCCGCCGTGAAAATACGTGGTCCGTCGACGATACCTTTATTGATCGCATTTCGCAAACTAATAACCACATGCGAACCACCTAAATCGCGCACTGTAGTAAAGCCAACATTCAGTGTCTTTTTCGCATGTACCAAAGCTTGGTAAGCTACGTCACCTGGATTTTTCGTAAAACGATCTAAATAGGCATTCGGATTTGTTTCACTTTCCAAGTGCACATGCATATCGATCAATCCCGGCATAACCGTTTTGTTTTTCAGATCAATCACGCGATCGCCTTTACTTGGGGTGATGTATCCCGACTGGATACTTTGGATCTTTTTGCCTTCCACAACAATGGTCAAGGCAGTTTGCACTTTTCCGGCCTTCACATCGACCAGTTTTCCGCAGTATAATAGGGTTTTCTGGCCAAATAAGGCCAAAGGTGATAAGATTAAAAGGAGTAAAATCTGCTTCATAGTTTGAGATGGTTTTGAGGTAACGCTGCCGGGGTCTGAAGACCCCGGCAGCGTTTACAATTCTACGCAAAAAAAGAGAATTTTAACAATCAAAAACTGATAAAAAGCGGAATTTTATTAGTTAGCTGATGAACTCAACAACAAATCCACATGATTCCAAAAGCTTGGATACGATTTAGCAACTACGCCAGGCTCATGAATGACAATTTCGCGCAGTAGACCCACAGGAGCAAAAGCCATCGCCATACGGTGGTCATCGTAGGTTTCAATTTCAGGTGTAGAACCTGAATGACCAAAAGAACCTGAAACCGTATATAGTTCATTCGGTTTAATCTCTGCTAAGGTTGAACCCAACTTCTTCAATTCGTTTTGTAAGGCCAATACGCGGTCTGTTTCTTTCACTTTAAGTGATTCAACACCGGTTAAGTGCAAGACAATATTTTTTGCCGCAGCAACTACACTGATTGTTTGGGCTAGATCTGGGCAATCTGTAAAGTCCCAAGACAATTCCGAAACAGCTTCGCATTTAGTCAATAAATAACCTTTGCCTGTGTAGGTACTTTTTACACCTAATGGTAACATGATATCACGTATCGCAGCATCCCCTTGCAAGGAATCTTCTTTTAAGCCTAACAACTCCAAAGAACTATCTTCGAATGGGGACAATGCCACCATGGAATACCAATAACTTGCTCCAGACCAATCCGATTCTACTGCAAACGGAGCCGCAATATATTTTTGGGCAGGAATATCAATCAATCCTTTTGACCAATCAACAGAAGCTTTTATGCCAAACTGAGCCATTTGGGCTAAGGTCATTTCAACATAAGGTTTTGAGCCTAATGATCCCGTAATTTGAAGCGCAATTCCTTCAGGAAGTAATGGTGAAATCATTAAAATAGCCGAAATAAATTGCGAGCTGACATCCCCACGAATTGCTAATTCCCGCTTACCAGCGTATTGAAAACCATTCAATTGCAAGGGAGGGTAGCCTTCTTTATTTTCGTAGGTGATTGAAGCACCTAGGGTGCGCAAGGCGTCAACTAATATTCCAATGGGACGCTCACACATACGTGCCGTACCTGTCATCTTTTTAGTGGCTCCGGTAATGGAATAAAACGCAGTCAAGAAACGCATGGTTGTACCAGCATCTAGCACGTCTGCCACAGGATTCCCAGCATCCGCCAATAAACGAATCATCGTTTGGGTATCACGCGCCTCAGCCAAATTTGATAAGTTAGCCATATCTCCTCCTGCTAGTGCATTAATGATCAAAGCACGATTGCTTTCCGACTTAGAAGAAGGCAAAGGGATGGTTTCTTGAAAAGAATTTAAACGAGGAAATAGGCGAATGTGACTCAAAATAAATATACGCTTAACGTAATTTTAAGGTTACTAATGAAATAACAGCAAGAATAATCCCAACAATCAAAAATCGAGTAACAATCTTAGCCTCGTGGTAATTTTTCTTTTGAAAATGGTGATGCAAAGGCGACATTAGGAAGATTCGTCGGCCTTCACCATACTTTCTTTTCGTGTATTTAAAGTAGGCGACTTGCATAATCACCGACAAATTTTCAATCAAAAATATCCCACATAACACGGGAATCAACATTTCTTTCCGGATAACAATGGCTAGGGTTGCTATAACACCACCCAACATCAAACTACCCGTATCTCCCATAAAAACTTGCGCAGGATAGGCATTGTACCAAAGAAAACCGATACAAGCCCCTACGAAAGCCGCACAAAAAACGGCAAGCTCCCCAGAATTTGGAATAAACATGACATTTAAATATTGCGAAATCACTTTATTACCCGAAACGTAAGCTAAAATGGCCAATGCAATACCAATAATCACGGAAGTACCTGCAGCTAAACCATCGATTCCATCCGTAATGTTTGCTCCATTTGAAACAGCGGTAATGATAAAAATAACCACCAAAACGTAGACAATCCAAACATATTCATCCGGAATGAAACTCGGCAATAACATATTATAATCGAAGGAATTACCCTTCATAAACGGCACTGTTGTCAAGAGTGATTTGTGATCAACAAAGGTCCCATCTGCTGCAAATTCACGCACCTTGATGTGCTGATTAAAATACATAGTAAGACCCACGATGATCCCTAGACCGATTTGACCAACGATTTTAAATTTACCTGAAAGTCCGTCTTTATTCTTTTTAAATACCTTGATGTAATCATCCGCAAAACCAACTGCCCCTAACCAAACTGCGGAAGTCAATAAAAGAACAATGTAGACATTGGTGATTTTGGCAAACAATAAAGTGGGAATCAACAAAGACAAAAGGATGATAAACCCACCCATCGTCGGGGTTCCTTTCTTTGCCATTTGACCTTCTAAACCTAGGTCACGAATTTCTTCACCTATTTGAAGGCGTTGCAAGCGATAAATAACGGCTTTACCCCAAATCGCAGCAATACCCAAAGAGGTAATAACCGCGGCTACTGCACGAAACGTAATGTATTGAAAAACTCCAGCTCCCGGAATATTTAAGGTTTTATCTAAGTATTCGAATAGGTAATAAAACATGCCTTTGTGGGAGTGTTGGGTAAAAATTTAAATCAATTGACAAATTTGCAAAATTTTATGTCCAAATCAAACTTTCGAAAACGTGTCTGAAATCACCTGCTTATCATCAAAATCGTGCTTTACCCCTTGAATATCTTGATAGGTCTCATGCCCCTTCCCTGCTACGAGGACAATATCACCTGATTTGGCTAATTGTTGAATTGCTTCAACAATCGCATGCTTTCGATCCGAAATCCGAATGACCTTTGATTCATCTGCCGCCGAGATTCCAGCTTGCATCTGATCCAAGATTAACTCAGGATCTTCAAAACGAGGATTATCTGACGTTAACACAACTTGGTCACTGTATTGTGCTGCAAGAGTTGCCATAATGGGTCTTTTCCCCGCATCGCGATTTCCTCCACAACCAACGACCGTAATGATGCGTTGGTGTTTTTGACGAATTGCTTGTATGGTTTTCAACACATTTTCCAGCGCATCTGGCGTATGAGCATAATCGACAATAGCCATTTTATTTTCTGGCCCATGCATTTGCTCAAAACGCCCTGGTGCCGTTTTCAATGCAGAAAGCGCAATTAAGACTTCCTCTTTATCTTCACCCAATAAAATAGCCGTCGCGTAAATTGCTAATAAATTATACGCATTAAACTGACCTATTAATTGGGCATGAATCTCATCCCCATCCAATTCTAGTTGGAGGCCCGACAAAACATTGGCCTTGATTTTCGCTTTAAAATCTGCTGATTCTAGGATTCCATAACTATATTTCTGAGCCTTCGTATTCTGCAACATAACCGCTCCTCGCTTATCATCCAAATTGGTTAAAGCAAATGCAGTCTTCGGCAGAGCATCAAAAAATCCTTTTTTTGCCTTGATATAGGAATCAAAAGTTTCATGAAAATCCAAATGATCACGCGTGATATTCGAAAAAATAGCACCCCGAAAACTCAACCCAAAAATCCGTTTTTGAACAACTGCATGTGAACTCACCTCCATGAAAACATGGGTACATCCTGAGGCAAGCATGTCAGCAAGCAAGGCATTCAGATTCAGGGCATCCGGTGTCGTATGCGTGGCCGGAATAACTCGATCTTCAATCTTATTTTGAACAGTTGAAATCAATCCACAACGATGCCCCAAAGCTTTGAACAATTCAAACAACAAGGTAACACTGGTTGTCTTACCATTTGTACCTGTAATCCCAACTAAATTCAATTGCGTAGATGGATTTCCATAATAGTTGGATGCAACTTGCGCCATCGCCTCATTTGAATCCTTCACCTGAAAAAATAATACTCCCTCGGGAGCAGAATCGGGAATTCTTTCAACGACACAAGCCGTACAACCCTGAGCAAATACTTGAGGTAAAAACTGATGACCATCTACTTGAGTCCCTGGAATTGCAAAAAACAAAGAGCCTGCTTTTGCTTGTCGGGAATCAAAACACAAATGACTAATTTCTTGATGTTCCCCAACTTGCTGGACGATATCAATTGACTTAAAAAGGCTGCTCGAATCTTGAGACATAAATTAATGAAGTTGAATGTTAATCATTGCATTCTTTTGAATAGGGAACCCTGCCGGAATGGATTGCGACTTTACAAAGCCTAAACCTTGAGCGCGTACTTTTAACCCTTGATTTTCTAGGATGAATAAGGCATCTCTTAAGTTCATCCCCACAACATTGGCAACTTTTTTGGGAGCAAAACTGACCCCATAATTTTTCACTTCTTTCTTATTCAATTGAAATGACAACCATCTACCATCTTCTTCGATTCGAGGAAATCCTAAATTTGAATACAAAATTCCATGATCCAACGGATGAACTAAATGATGTAAGGATGCATTGTTCAAAGAATCAGGCAAGTACCCCGTAAGTTTACGCTGAATTTTCATATCTCTTGCGTAAATATGATCCGAAATATCCTTGAATACAGGAGCAGTTACTTGGCGCGCATAAGTACCTTCGGAACTACCTAATGGCTTATCCATTGCAACAAGCATCGTATATTTTGGATTGTTTACGGGGAAATACCCAATGAAAGAAACATAATAGGTTCCTTTAATATACTGGCCATTCACCCGGCGCTGTGCAGTACCCGTCTTTCCCGCAATTCCATAGGCTGTTCCAGTTAGGTTATTACCCGTCCCTCTTTCAACAACTCCTTTCAACATGATACGAATCTTATCCAAAGTCTCTTTCGAACAAATAGGCTTCGAATCTCGTTTCTGGGTTTGTGTATAATCAATTACTACTTCATTCCCTTGTGTAGCCTTTTTGACAATTATCGGCTGGACCCAATAACCATTATTTGCAATGGCATTATAAAATGAGAGTAAATGTAATGGTGAAGTATTTGATGAGTACCCCACAGATGTCCACATATAGGTTAACGCATCCCATTTTGTCGGAACCCTAAAATTAGGCTTTGCCGTCACCGGCTTGATTTGGAAATCCAAAGGGTCAAGCAAATGAAATCCCTTTAAGTAGTCATACCATTTAGCAGGCTTTGAACCAAAAACGCGCTGCATCAATTTAATCGTTCCAATATTTGAAGAATGTTCTATTACACCCTGAGCAGTCAATGTCCCATAATCATGAGAATCAGACATGGTCTTATTATAAATTGTATATTTTCCACCCGTCGTCACAGTTTCCGTCAATGGCATATGTGACTCCTCTAACATCGCCATCATCGCAGGCAATTTAAATACAGAACCTGGGTCATTTTCAGACACCTCAATGGCATAATTCACAAATTCCGAATAACCCGTAGGAGACTTCTCATTCTTCATTAAATTCGAAATGGCCTTAATCTCACCTGTAGCCGTTTCCATAACAACAGCCGTCGCATAATTACCTTTATAGGCATCTAAGGATTTCATCAATGCGAGCTCTACAATATCCTGTATATCCACATCCAAAGTTGTATGTAAATCCAAGCCACGCTGGGGCAAAATTTCTTTACTACCATCCAATGGACGCCACATGTTCTTATCCATCTTCTCGAAAATCCCATGACCAGGAACGCCAGCTAATTCTTTATCAAACGCGCCTTCAATACCTACGCGCACTTTATCCTTCATGTAGCCGACCGTACGGTAAGCTGTTTGACCAAATGGCGCGTAACGAACATTGACCTTATCAAAAACAAC
Organism: uncultured Cytophagaceae bacterium; assembly: GCA_938008575.1. Taxonomy (GTDB): domain Bacteria; phylum Bacteroidota; class Bacteroidia; order Cytophagales; family Spirosomataceae; genus Aquirufa; species Aquirufa echingensis. Next base: position 7,657 of record CALLKB010000280.1, read on the forward strand.
GCCCGTCTTAATCGGATTATTCGGATGTAAATTGAAAATCGGGAATGTCAAAACCTTCTTGCGTTCCTGGTAGTCGAGGAGTCGGTTGTTGACCAACAAATAAGGCTGTTTCTTATCAAACGCTTTTTGGAGCTTGTAATAGTATTCATCAGCGGTACGATCTTGGTAAAAGGCCGACAAATGTTCAGCCAGCGCGCGCGCATTGTTTTTATACACTTCACGCATTTTTGCCGTTTTAAAAACCGAAAAGTCCATCCCCAAACGGTACTTCGGCAATGAAGTCGCTAGTAAACTTCCATCGCTAGCATAAATATTCCCTCGAACCGCCTCAATCGAGCGCTCTTTAATATACTTCGATGATGCATCAGCCTTTAACGTGGGCCCATCGACAAAGACTACCTTGAATAAGAAAAACATCAATAGACCAAATGCGCCTAACATAATGACGAAAAAGCCATTAAAGCGTTTAGTGATAATTTGGCGAATATTTTGCGTTGTTGACTTTGCCATGCCTATTGTTCTTTTTCTGTTTCTGCGACTATTTTAATCGGAGGAGTTAAGCTTACCTCTAACTTGTATTTTTTCATAGACAAGGCCAAATAACTCTGCTTACCCACTTTCATATACTCTGCCTTCTGCGTCGTATAATTGGCTCGAATTTCTTCCAAATCCATCTTAGCTTTCTCAATTCGATGAATTTTACTCTCTGCCATCATCGTATAATAGATGTAAATCATAATCAAGCCCGCGATAAAGAGAATTTTTTTCAATAATGGTATAGGCAATTCGCCTCCCGTCATCGAATCAATATTGAACAATAAATCCATCACACCATTTTGTGGCTTTCCCGAAGGTTCATTGGATTGATTTTTTACTGCATTTGCCATCTTATATTTTGCTAGCGATTCTCAATTTTGCACTTCTAGAACGGGGGTTCACTTTTAATTCATCCTCAGAAGCCGTAATGGGCTTACGAATTTCGCTTTCCAAAGGTTTATGCACCACACCAAACATATCTTTATCTTCTTTTCCGAAGCAATCCCCTGTCCTAATGTAATTCTTAACCAAACGATCCTCTAAGGAGTGAAATGAAATCACACACAAACGCCCCCCAGGTGCTAAAACTTTAGGTGACTGCTCCAAAAACTCCTCAATCACCTTCAATTCTTGATTCACTTCAATCCTAATCGCCTGAAATGCCTGCGCGAAATACCGAAACTCTTTATTGCGCGGTGCCAATTTAAATAAAATCTCCTTGAACTCCCCTGTCGTTTCCAGCGGCTTTTGAGTCCTTGCCTGCACCACCGCCAAGGCTAAGGTTTTGGCATTTTTTATCTCCCCATACATCCCAAACAACTTCTGTAAATCTCCTGCAGAATAGGTATTCAACACCTCCGCAGCACTTGTTGAAGCCGAAGGACCCATCCGCATATCCAGCGGCCCATCAAAACGCGTCGAAAACCCCCGTTCGGCTGCATCCAATTGAAACGAAGAAACCCCCAAATCTGCTAAGATGCCATCCACTTGTTTCACACCTTGCAGGCGCAAATACTTTTCCAAATAGCGGAAATTGGCCGTTATCAACGTCAATCGCTCATCATCAATTAAATCCGCTTGCTTCCAAGCATCCGGATCCTGATCAAAAGCATACAAACGACCTTCTGGTCCTAATTCTGCTAAAATCGCCTTAGAATGACCTCCACCCCCAAAAGTAACATCCACATAAATGCCATCAGGTTTAATCGCTAAACCAGTCAAACATTCTTGCAATAAAACCGAGGTATGGTAGGTACTTTCAGACATGAGTCAAATTTACAAATTATCTGTTGGCAAGCATAAGCTTTTTTATCAGGATGCTGATTTTTTTGTGACAAGTTTTATCCCCTATCTTTGTTGAAATTTCCAATCGCCATGAAATCAATCCTATCGCTTCTGTTTTTCTTATTATCTAGCGCAATTTGCTTCGCGCAAGGCCCTGTAACAGGTCCATGGCGCGGGGAAATTGACCACATTGGCGGTAAACTTCCATTCAACTTCTTAGTGAAAAATAACAAGCTCGATATCCGAATGCAAAATGGATCCGAGATTGCCAATCTTGGGGATGCCTATTTCAGAGGCGATTCCCTTGTAATCCCTTTTGAATTATACGATTCTGAACTCGTAGGCGCATTAAAAAATAGCAAATCCCTCGTAGGTTTTTGGCAAAAAAAACGCAACGGAAAAACGCTTTATCGAATTCCCTTTCAAGCCCAAGCAGGTAGCACTGCGCGCTTCACACCAACAAAACCTGCAAGCATTCAGGTGAGTGGGAAATACTCCGCCGACTTCTGGTCCGATGAAACTAACCACAGTCCCGGTGTCATGATTTTGAACCAACAAGGCTCGAAAGTCACAGGAACGGTTTTAAAAACAAGTGGAGACTACCGTTTTTTACAAGGAAATATCAGTGGTGACAGCTTATTATTAAGTTATTTCGATGGAAGTGGCATCATGCAATTCCGTAGCAAATTAATAGGCAATCAAATTGAAGGACAATTTTTCTCTGGTCTAGCAGGCAAGCGCAATTTCAAAGCAATCAAAGACGACCAAGCAAGTCTCCCCGACCTTAAAAAACTCACTTTTTTGAAGCCCGGGTTTGATCGAATCAACTTTAGTTTACCCAACCCAGCAGGCAAAACGATAAGCCTTCAAGATGAGCGCTACAAAAATAAAGTTGTGATCATCGAATTAATGGGATCATGGTGCCCCAACTGCCTTGATGAATCGCGTTTCCTAGCACCTTATTACAAGAAAATGAAGGACCGAGGCGTAGAAGTAATTGGACTTGCCTTCGAATATTCCCCGGAATTAAGCATTTCAGGACCGAAAATTGAAAACTTCAAAAAGCGTATCGGAGTGGATTACGAAATATTGTTTGCAGGCCAACCAAATGACGAGACCATTGCGCAGGTGCTACCGATGCTACACAAAATCAATGGCTACCCGACAACATTCATCCTAGATAAATCGGGCAAAGTCCGTGAAATACATACCGGCTTTTCAGGCCCTGGAACAGGGGTTTACTACACGGATTGGATTCACGAATTCGAACAAACTATCCAATCGCTCCTACATGAAAAATAAAATCTTTGGAATACTTTTCTTGTTCATCAGCATCCCAAGTCTTGCACAAAATAAAGCTTGGTATTACGTAGCTGGCTTATCAACAGCAAGTGTAATTTTGTATACTGATTTTGCTAAGGACCAACAAAAAACTTTCTACCAAAACAATTTAGGAGGCTACCACAATTCTGCCGACGACTTTTTACAATACAGTCCGACCCTTTTAAACATTGGATTGCATTTAGCAGGAATAAAAGATAATCAAAAGCCCAAAGAACTATTCACCATATTTTTAATTGGTACCGGAACCTATACCGTCATGACTCAAGGACTAAAGTATGCGATTAATGAAACGCGCCCTGACGGCACCGACCATAGTTTCCCTTCAGGGCACACCACAACAGCATTTTTTGGCGCGCGCATGCTCGATCGAGCTTATGGAAAACAATATCCGTTGATTTCTGTAGGTGGATATGCACTTGCGACTGCCACAGGAGCGATGCGCATTGCAAATAATAAACATTGGGCTACAGATGTCGCCATGGGAGCCGCTATCGGAATCGCCTCCGCCGAAATCGCACATTGGATCTACCCAAAACTGAAGAAATCGTTGGATAAAACGAGTTTAAACTGGGAGCCCATTGTTGCCCCCAACTACTACGCTGCCCGTGTCAGTTATGCATTTTAATGAACCATTAAATACGTAGCAGCACCCGCGAAATAGCCTAACAAGGCTAAAAAACCGATACGTTTGGCATACCAAACAAAATCGATTTTCTCCATCCCCATGACCGCTACGCCTGCAGCGGAACCGATAATCAAAATACTTCCACCCGTACCCGCACAAAAAGCCAAATACTCCCACATCGCATGGTCCAACGGAAATTGCGACAAAGGATACATACCCATCGTTGCAGCGACCAAGGGGACATTATCAACAACCGACGAAGCAATCCCAATCACGGTAACAATCACAAATTGATTGCCCAAACTAGACTCTAGATAGGAAGCCAATTGACCTAAATAACCAAAAGATTCTAAAGCACCAATCGCCAGCAAAATTCCCAAAAAGAACAGAACACTTGACGTATCTATTTTGGTCAATGCATGACCAACTGTGTAGGGCTTTTTCGTTTCCTCATCCTTGTCTGAATGCAAAAACTCAGACAAGATCCAAACCAAACCTAAGGCTAACAAGATTCCCATGTAAGGTGGTAAATGTGTCAAGGTTTTAAAAACCGGTACACCTAATAAACTTAAAACTCCCGCAAATAACATGATACGCCCATGACGTTCCTCCTCAGCTGTCATTGATCTCTCTTCTTGAATCGCTCCCAAAGGACTCCTTCGAACCCAAAAGGCCGCGACAGATAATGGGACCAACAAAGAAACAACCGATGGAACGAATAAACTCTTAACGATTCCCCAAGCAGAAATCTGCCCACCAATCCACAACATGGTTGTCGTTACATCACCAATAGGCGACCATGCTCCACCCGCATTCGCGGCAATGACAACAACACCCACATAAAATTTACGTGTGGAGCTATCGCTAATCAACTTTCGCAACAATGCTACCATAACAATGGAAGAAGTTAAGTTGTCTAATACAGAAGAAAGGAAAAAAGTAACAAAACCAATTATCCACATCAATGCCGCAGGATTTTTAGTTTTAATTAGCCTGCTAACAAAATGAAAACCTTCGTGCGCATCAACTAGCTCCACGAGTGTCATCGCACCTAATAAGAAAAATAAGATTTCCGACGTTGAGCCCAAATGATGGGATAGCGATTCTAAGTCATGAGGCCCGCGAACTAATGCAAAAACCACCCAAACTAAAACACCTGTCACTAGGGCAGATGCCGTTTTATTAATTTTAATTGGATGTTCAAACGCAATGGCAAGATATCCAACAATAAAAATGAGCACTGAAATTATTTCCATGATGTAAATATAAAAAAGAAAGTCAGGGTTTTATGTCCCTGACTTTCAAATATAAATCGTTAAAACACGATGCTTATTTTAATTTAGCAACCGCAGCTTTAATACGCTCACAAGCCTCTTCTAATTGCTCATCAGCTGCTGCTGTAGAAATACGCATACAATCTGGGGCTCCAAAACCCGATCCTGCCACAGTAGCAACGTAAGATTCATTCAACAACCACGTGCAGAAATCATCAGAATCATTGATTGTTGTCGTACCATCTGATTTTCCGAAATAGTAAGAAATATCTGGGAATGCATAAAACGCACCATCCGGCATATTCACTTTAAATCCTGGAATTTCGCGCAATTTACCTACTACTAATTTACGACGACGATCATAAGCCGCTTTCATTTCATAAGCATGATCCAATGAACCATTAAATGCAGCAACAGCCGCTTTTTGTGCAATTGAATTTGTTCCTGATGTCACTTGACCTTGTAATTTCTCTACGCCATCCGCAATCCATTTTGCAGCAGCAATAAAGCCAATTCGCCATCCTGTCATCGCATGACCCTTCGCAACCCCATTAACCGTGATTACGCGGTCTTTAATTTCAGGAATAGAGCCGATCGAAAAGTGTCCACCTTGTGTAAAGTTGATGTATTCGTAAATCTCATCAGCCAACACAAAGATATTTTCGTGACGCGCAACAACATTCGCAATATCACGCAATTCTGATTCTGTATATACCGAGCCCGTTGGGTTATTTGGCGAAGCAAACATGACCATTTTCGTTTTCGGCGTAATTGCAGCCTCAAATTGATCTGCAGTAACTTTAAAATTATTATCAAATGCTCCTTGGACAATCACCGAAACTCCATCGGCTAATTTGACCATCTCCGAATAAGAAACCCAATATGGAGAGAAAATAATTACCTCATCCCCTGGATTAATCAAGGCTGCAATGGCATTTGCCAATGAATGTTTTGCTCCCGTAGAAACCACAATATTCTCTGAACCCCACTCTAAACCATTATCACGCTTCAACTTATTTGCAATAGCTAAACGCAAATCTGGATAACCTGCCACGGGCGAATAGCCATGAAAACCATCATCAATGGCTTTTTTGGCTGCTTCACAAATATGTGCAGGCGTTTTAAAATCTGGCTCTCCTACCGAAAGGCTAATTACTTTGTGACCTTGCGCAGCTAATTCACGCGCTTTTTTCGTCATTCCCAACGTGGATGACTCTTCTAATGCTTGAATGCGTTGGGCTAATAAGGATGATGACATAATATATAAATACAATGGTTGAAATCGGGCGCAAATTAGCGATTTCAATGCTGAATAGCTAATAAATTTCTCGAAAAGCGCGCTTAATGTTGTTGGCTTAACTTCGAATAGAAGCCTTTGGGATTTGCTAATAATTCCGCATGCGTTCCCCGCTCCACAATCTCGCCTTTATCAACAACGAGGATTTGGTCGGCATGTTGAATCGTACTCAAACGATGTGCAATAACGAGTACGGTCCGATTTTTCATCAAATTACCCAAAGCTGCTTGTACCATTTTTTCGGATTCATTATCCAAGGCACTTGTTGCTTCATCTAAAATCAATATAGGTGGATTTTTCAAAACCGCACGCGCAATGGATAGCCGCTGGCGCTGACCTCCTGATAATTTTGACCCTCGATCTCCTATAACGGTTTGAAAGCCATCCGAACTCGATTCAATGAATTCGTGCGCATTGGCAATTTTGGCAGCCTCGATAACCGCCTCCATGGGAGCCTCCGTACCAAAAGCAATGTTATTATAAATTGTATCATTGAACAAGACAGATTCCTGGGTCACAATTCCCATCAATGCACGTAAATCTTCCAAAGGAATCTGTTTCAAAGGGATACCATCGACCGTTATCCGACCCGCACTCGGATCGTAAAAACGTGGCAATAAATCTGCCAACGTAGATTTTCCACCTCCAGAAGCACCCACTAGGGCAATGGTTTTTCCTTTGGGAATATCAAAACTCACCGACTTCAACACGGAACGCCCTTTGACATAAGCAAAACCCACCTCCTCAAACGAAATTTTATCCTTAAATTCTTTCACAGGATGAACAGGTTCTTCCACTTGAATCTCTGATTCCGTATCCAAAATCTCAATAATTCGATCTGCTGATGCAACTCCGCGCTGTATTCCTGAAAAAGCATCTGCAATCGCTTTGGCAGGACGCATTACCTGTGAAAAAGTCGCAATGAATGCAATGAAAGTGGACGCACTTAATTCTCCATCGCCCGCAATCACCAAACTACCTCCGTACAATAAAATCCCTGTGACAACCAATACTCCCAAACTTTCCGAAACGGGAGACGTCAATTCTTGGCGAAAAACCATCTTCAACAAAGAATTCCGGTAGCGATCATTTCCCTCCTGAAAACGCGCATCCATTACCTTCTCCGCCCGAAAGGCCTTTACGACGCGCATGGCACCAAAGGTCTCATCCAACAAACTGATCAATCCACTTAAATGCTGTTGCACTTCGCCTGCCGCACGACGCAAACGGCGCGTGATGGTCGCAATCACCCCACCAGATAAAGGCAAAATGATCAATGAAAACAAGGTTAATTTCCCCGACATGCTCGCAAGGAAAACGAAAAACATGATCAACGTAAAGATTTCTTTGAAGGTCGCTGTAAATGCCCGACCAATACTGTTTTCTACTTCTTGTACATCCGTAGTTAAACGCGAAATCAAATTACCTTTGCGTTGCTCTGAAAAATAACTCAAATCCAATCGGATTGCCTGAGCAAATACTGCTTGACGCAAAGACGCAATCATATCTGCCTCCACAGTTTTCAAAACGCGTTGGGATAAATAACGAAAGATATTCGCCAAAACCACCGAAATCATAATCGCCGCACAGGCATATTCCAAAGCCCCTAAACGCCCATACGCCTCTAGCGCCCCATAAAAATAATGGTTGAACAAAAAGGAAAAATAACTTGGGCTCAGCGAAAATGCAGGCAATATGCGATATAAAGCTGCTTGATTCGTGGATGCTTGATTAAATAAGACATTCAACAAAGGAATCAACAAGGTGAAATTTAAGATTCCAAAAAGACTGGCCAGCAACGAAAAACTAAAATATGGGAATACATATTTTCGAATCGAAACGGCGTAAGACAATAAACGTAAATATGTTTTCAAGGAATCTATTTCAAAATTTGGCTTAAATTACGACAATTTTCAGAAACAATTTGCTTACAAGATCCGATTATCCCCTCGTTTCCATCGTAATGGCTTGCTACCAAGGTGAAAAATACTTGGCCATTCAAGTTGATAGTCTGCTAGCGCAAGACTACCCGAATTTGGAATTTATTTTTATCGACGACGCCTCACAAGACAGTACATGGGAGATTTTACAAGGCTTTGCCCAACAAGATTCCCGGGTAAAAATCACGCAAAACGCTTCGAACATTGGGTATCGAAAAACGTTTGAAAAAGGAATTCACTTGGCCACAGGAGATCTTATTGCCCTTTCCGACCAGGATGATTATTGGTTGCCCACGAAAATAACGAAGCTTCAAAAAGCCATCGGGGATGCGTCTTTGATTTATGCTGATTCAGATTTAGTGGATGCGGCAGGGAAACCGACGGGACAAAAAATGTCTAATATCAAGAGCCAAATCGCTTATGATAGTCCGCTCATGTACACCTTTGGGGCATGGGCACCTGGGCATAGCATGTTGTTCAAACGTGATTTGCTCGCATTTGCGCTTCCCACCGTTGAATTCGTCACACATGATTATTTGATTGGTTTTGCAGCTACCTGCGCAAATGGAATCGCCTATTTGACGGAGTCATTAGTTCATTATCGCCAACATGAAAGCAATACGATTGGGGCAGATTTAAAAAAAGCAAAAAAGACCAAGCAGACACGCCAAGAACGAAATGCGCGTATTATAGCTCGCTTGAATTTATTGCAAGGCAGATGTCCAGCGGGTAAAGATCAAAAAGTATTGCTTGAATTTTATTTGGCTTGCAAGGGCACAAATCTAATCGATCGAATCAAAAGAGTTCGGATTGTTTTAGCGCATCGGGATAGCATGCTGGCATACAAAGGCAAGTCGGCCTTCGGGAAATTCGCCTATTGCTTTAAATTGTTTTTCGCGCTGTACTAATGCGGTAATACCAATTCTTCAATTGAACGAATAAAGGAATTTTTTGAGGAACCAAAGGCCCATCAAATTGCTCTCCCCTGCGCAAATAGTATTTCGAAAGGGTACTTGAAGTCATTCCCCATTTGCGAATAAACTGATAATATCCCCGGTTTTGTTTAACACGTTTGACGGAAATCGAACCAAAATGGTAAACACGGCTTTGACCTAAACCTTTAAAAAGTCGGACCCCAGCTTGCCACAATTTCATCGAAAAATCCGGATCAGAATACATCCCAGGTGTAAATTCTACACTATAACCACCTACGGCATCCCACATTTTCTTGTGCACCACATTCGGCGGCCAGGTAGCCCCATGCCAATCGGCTTTCTCAAACCCATCGAAATCAGCCAGTAAACGCGCTTCCTCAAAGGTGTCCATGCTCGTACCAAAATTCGCTTCAATCGAGCAATTACTCTGCGCGCGCGGCTCAATCATCGTGGAAGAGATGAAAAAATATTCATTTGGACAGGCTTGAATTTCCTTTTGCAATAAAAGATCCCAGCCCGGCAACGTGTACATATCGTCATTGATGTACAGCAAATAGTCCGCCTGAGCCAACTGCCGCATGGCATTCATCGCATGGCAAACGCCCACATTCGAAATGGAATGCGTATAGGCAATATCTTGCTGATCGCGAACCCATTCCAAAGAACCATCTTTCCCCTCATTCAAATGGACAATTAGTTCAAAGGGAACAACACTATGCGCACGAATACTGCGAATGCATAATTGCAAAAACGCCAAATTATTCCAACTCGGGATGAGGATGGAAAAATAAGGATTTGAAGGTGCCTTGGCAGCCGGGAAATATTGAATGGGCTCCACTTATATTTGCTTATAATTTCGATATTCACCGATCCGCCAACCGGTCCAATCTTCGATTTGTTGCAGGACTTTACGTCGCAAACTCATCTTATCTCTCAAAACCTTCGGATCAAATTGGAAAGGCCATTGCATCCGCGCAATGCGAGCTTGCGCCGCAAGTGGATGTGTCCCTTCAAAACGGGTTAAACGTTCCGCATTTTCATAATCAAACTGATAATCGGCAGGGACATTTTCTGCCAACCATGCATCATCGTGATAGAATTGCGTAAAATTCCGCACTTTATTATTCAAACCTTGGGGCGGTTTAACCCAGCCATAATGGTAGATGGATGCGTCAATTAATTTGGCATGAATCTTCTTCCCTGCTTTGCGGAATCCTTGCGCATCCTTGTAGGAATGTACAGTAGGATCAAATTTCACCACCCGAATTTCTCTGCGATACCACCGACGGGAAACGGCGACATAATCGTAAGAACCATAAAAATGCTTGTAATGAAATAGCAAACCTTCTACAGTGGGATTGTCCGCATGCAATTGCATCGCAGCCTCAATTTTAGGTAAATCATCTTCATGAACGCATTCGTCGCCTTGAATGTAAAATGCCCAATCTGTATCCGGCGAAATAGCTTGATAGGCTTTATCTGTTTCCAATGCAAAAACACGACCGCCTTCACGGGCTGATTCATCCCAAACAGTTTCAATAATTCGAATTTTATCGGAAGGAATGGCTTGAATTAGTTCGAGGGTCCCATCTGTTGAGTTTCCCACGGCCACTACAAATTCATCACAAATAGGCAAAATGGAGGTAATTGCCTCCACAATGGGGTAGTCATTTTGAACCGCATTTCGTATAAAAGTGAATCCGGCTATTTTCATTCCTCGTACTTGACTTTAATGCCGTGATAACGCTCTTGTTCCACGTAATCTTTCCGCAAAGGATGTCCTTCCCAGTCGGCAGGCAACAGAATGCGCGTTAAATTCGGATGACCCGTAAATTGTATGCCAAAGAAATCATAAGCCTCCCGTTCATGCCAGTCGGCCGTTTTCCAAATTCCCGATAAACTAGGAACCTCTGGTTTTTCTCGATCTAGGACAACGCGCAAGTGCAAAGTCACATGAAATGGAATCGAATAAAGTGTATAGATTACTTCCATTTGGCCTGAATCAACTCCCAAATCTATCGCCGTTACACAAGACAAGGAATCAAAATAGGTTTTCGGATTACGCCAAAGGAAATCACAGACAGCCACAAGGTCTTGGCTCGCAAGGGTTAATTGGCCTGATTTTTCATTCAGTTCAACCTTTACTCCTGTTTGTTCAATTAATGCTATGAGTTCTTGCAAATCCATGATATTACGATATGGCGTCTAAAATACGCTGAGGGACCACCAACGTTTCCCGATTGATTTTCTCTTGTAATTTCAAAATTCCACCGATGAGCGCTTCTGGACGTGGAGGACAACCTGGCACATATACATCCACGGGGATAATTCGATCTACGCCTTTCACGACATGGTAGCCATGTTCCCAATAGGGGCCGCCGCAATTCGCACAAGAACCCATTGAAATCACATAACGAGGTTCAGGCATTTGCTCATATAAGCGACGGATACGGTCCGCCATCTTAAAAGTAACAGTTCCTGCGACAATCATTACATCGGATTGCCGAGGGGAAGGCCGTGGAAATACACCGAATCGGTCTAAATCATACCCAGAAGCAAAAGTTTGCATCATCTCGATTGCGCAACAAGCTAAGCCGAAACTCATGGGCCATAAAGAGCTCGCACGCGCCCAGTTCAACAGGTCCTCCACTTTGGTAATGACGAACCCTTCTTCCTGAAATTCCTGGTCTAATAAACTCTTCATTTAGCGTATAATGGTTAATGAACCTACAACATCCGGATAATCGGCATTGGGTTTGATGCGATACATATATACACCGGTGGGCAATAATTTACCATCCAATTTGCCACGAAATGGCTTTTCTTCATACGTTTCACCTGAACCCTCAAATACAGGAACACCCCAGCGGTCGATGACCGTAATAGTCGCCTCGGGATAGGAAGAAATGTTATCTATTGCCCAATAGTCATTTAAATCATCTCCATTCGGCGTAATGGCATCATAAGGTTTCACCCGCGCCAAAATAATGACGTCAATCGACGAAAATGTATTACAACCTGTTTTCGCATTTCTTCCCGTGATATAAAAGGTGGTCGTAAACGCATTTCCGCCTAGATCCCCTAATTTTTGCACATCAAAAAAAGGATGCAACAGATGTGTACCATCGTTTCCCTGAGCATCAACCATTCCCAAAGAAGGAGTCCAAGTCCATTCGATGTCGGGGTTCAACGAACCATTCACAGGAACAAGAATCGGCTTAATAACTTCGCCGGGTTCAGGAGAAAACATCAAAATCTTTGAATCTGTCGCTACCCAAACATCTTTACAAGGATTTGTTGAAACCGACTGCGCCGAAATCGTATAGCTTATTCCAATAAAGAATATGAAACAACTGAATTTAAGATAAAATGTAGAAATCGACATAAAGGATTTTAAGATACGCTTTAACCGTTTTGTAAATATACCTAAATTCACAAAAAATTTGTTCAATGTCGGTAGGCCATTTTTTCGATACGGATCTTTCGCAATTACGCGGCATGACTCCCACCCGTCTCAGTTTACTCCAAACGGAGCTGGGTTTATTCACCTATGGCGACCTGATTCAGTATTATCCGTTTCGTTACGAGGATCGGACACAAATCCATCGGATTGCTGATATCAATGAACAAATGGAGCATGCGCAGTTTATTGGCCGCATTCGCTACAAGGAAAAATTAGGGAATGGTGCCAAACAACGGATCGTCGCGGAATGCTGTGACGAAAGCGGTTGCATTGAACTCGTTTGGTTTCAAGGGGTCAAATGGCTCGAAAAATCACTTGTCACAGGTGTTGATTATTTATTTTATGGCAAGCCGACATCCTTCAATGGTCAGATGCAAATGACACATCCGGAGATGGAGGTGTTTAAAGGAACGAATCATAACGACAAGTTTTACCAACCCGTGTATTCGCTCACGGAAAAACTGCGCAAAAAATACATCGACAGTAAGGTGATCGCAGGCTTACAGCGCACGTTGCTAGGGGCCGCCTTCTCACATATTCGAGAAACACTGCCCATGGAAATCATTCAGCAATTTCGCTTGGTTTCAAAACAAGAGGCGCTTTACCACATCCATCACCCTCAGAGTGATAATTGGTTGCATCAGGCAAGGCGCCGACTGAAATTTGAGGAATTATTTTATAATCAATTACGCCTGATCAAACAAAATTTGGTCCGTAAAGAACAATTTCCTGGGCAAGTTTTTGCTTCTGCGGCATTACTGACAACTTTTTATCAGGAACACATGCCTTTTGATTTAACGGGAGCCCAAAAGAAGGTGATTCGTGAGATTTTTCAAGACATGAAGACGGGCAAACAAATGAACCGACTTCTGCAAGGAGATGTAGGTTCTGGGAAAACCATTGTGGCGTTTATCTCCATGCTGCTCGCCATAGACAATGGAACGCAGGCATGCATCATGGCGCCTACGGAAATTTTGGCTGATCAACATTATCAAGGACTGAAGAAATTTGCGGATTTACTGGGGATAACGATTGCCAAACTAACGGGCTCCGTGAAGAAAAAGGACCGCGTAGGTCTATTGGAAGATTTAGCCAGTGGCGAACTGAAAATATTAGTTGGGACCCATGCCATTTTTGAAGATGTTGTTCAATTTAACAACTTGGGACTTTGCATCATTGATGAACAACACCGATTTGGTGTTGCCCAACGCGCAAAATTATGGGATAAAAATAAGGCGATTCATCCTCACGTGTTGGTGATGACCGCCACCCCGATTCCTCGAACGCTTGCGATGACGCTTTATGGTGACCTTGATGTATCGGTGATTGACGAATTACCCGTGGGCAGAAAACCAATTCAAACGACACATCGCTATGATAGTCATCGTTTGCAGGTCTTTGCTTTTATTGAGCATGAGTTGGCCAAAGGCCGACAAGTATACATCGTCTATCCCTTGATTGAAGAATCTGAAAAAATGGATTTCAAAGATTTAATGGATGGCTACGAAAGTATTTCGCGCGCATTTCCCGAGGTGCCTTTGGGGATATTGCATGGTAAGATGAAACCGGCCGATAAGGACATTGAAATGGCCCGTTTTGTCAAAAATGAAACGAAAATCATGGTGGCGACGACTGTGATTGAAGTTGGGGTGAACGTACCCAATGCCTCCATTATGATTATCGAAAGTGCGGAGCGATTTGGTTTGTCGCAATTGCATCAGTTGCGTGGCCGGGTAGGCCGTGGGGCGGAACAGAGTTATTGCATCCTGATGACAGATTACAAAATAAGTGCCGACACGAAAAAGCGGATTGAGACGATGGTGAAGACCAATAATGGCTTTGAAATTGCGGAGGTGGATTTGCAATTACGCGGTCCAGGGGATATCTCGGGTACGCGTCAAAGTGGGGCGATTGATTTGATGATTGCCGATTTAGCGAAGGATGGTGAGATATTAAAAGTTGCGCGGGAAACGGCTATTAAGATATTGGAGGAAGACCCACATTTAGCATTAGATCGACATTTGATGATTCGGGAACAGGTGATGCATCAACGAAAAGAGACGACAAACTGGGCGCGGATTAGCTAGCTCCCTCCCTTACCTTTGGCAATCCTCCAAGGTTTGCCAAAGGTAGTGAGGAGAAATTTAATTTAAGTTCGGATCATCCGGATAAGTTGATAAAACGCGAAAATTACCACCTTTCTGATAAAGCACCTTTCTCCACAATTTTTCAGGTAATTCCTCGAATACATCATTGAGCCGCGCCTCCGAAACAATCCATGAATTTGATTTTAATTCGCGATCGAGTTGGCCCGCCGACCAGCCCGAATATCCAATAAAAAATTTAATCTCTTGGAATGAAATTGTGCCATCCACGACAGCTTCAATTGCCTGCTCAAAATCTCCCGCCCAAAATAATCCCGGACTAATTTCCTGTCCGCCTTGAATTAAATCAGGCCGACGGTGAATGAATTGCAAAATCGTTGGATCCACGGGACCGCCAGCAAAAAGCGGAATTTCCCCCATGACTTTGGCATCCATGATGGAATCTAAAATCACCTCCTGTGGCTGCGTTAGCACCAAGCCAAAAGAATGTGAACTCGAATGTTCACACAGCAAGATGACCGAGCGTTTAAAAGACGGATCCTCTAAAAATGGCTCAGAAATCAATAAAACCCCTGGTTTCAAGTCAGATGGGCTAGGCATAAAAAAGATATTTGTATGTTTGTGAGGAAATTAAACGCTAACACTATGCATGTTTACCTCTCTTTAGGAGGCAATCTAGGAAATACTCAGGAAATATTTGAAGCTTGCTATCCGATGATTGAAAATAAAGTTGGGCTAATCTTGCAAAAATCGAGCTGCTATCGCACGGCCGCCTGGGGCTTGCAAGACCAAGCAGATTTCGTCAACCAAGTCATTTTACTCGAATCGGCACTCTTACCAGAGGCTATTTTAGTAGCCATTCAAGCGATTGAAAAAGATTTTGGAAGGGAGCGCCAGGTAACCTGGGGACCACGAACGCTGGATTTGGATATCTTATTTGTGGGCCAACAAATTATCCAAACCGCAAATTTACAAGTACCTCATCCGCATATTCAAGATCGAAAATTCATTTTGATTCCCATGTATGAAATTGCAGCGGACTTCGAACATCCTGTGCTGAATAAATCTATCGCTGAATTATTGCTCGAAACAAAAGATACGAGCGCGGTTACGCTTATTCCGAATCTGTAAATTTTTGGGTAGGGAAACGCCAACTTTGGCCTACAATTTTCTCGTAATAACGCTCGTACATCGGCAAGATTTTTTCCAAAGAGAA
This sequence comes from uncultured Cytophagaceae bacterium, assembly GCA_938008575.1. Taxonomy (GTDB): domain Bacteria; phylum Bacteroidota; class Bacteroidia; order Cytophagales; family Spirosomataceae; genus Aquirufa; species Aquirufa echingensis. The sequence goes on from CALLKB010000280.1 coordinate 23,677, forward strand.
ATCCTTCGCACGGGCTAATGCATTCGCCTTCATTTGCGTATGCAATGCCTCATCTTTCAAGATTTTGACTGTATTAGCCACCATGTCATCGATGTCCCCGATTTTACTCACAAATCCCGTAACGCCATGAATATTCACTTCAGGAATACCGCCAGCATCCGACGAAATAACCGGAACTTCGCAGGCCATTGCCTCCAAAGCCGCTAGGCCAAAACTCTCCTTTTCGGATGTCAAAAAGAATAAATCCGCTAGGGATAACGCCTCCTCAATCGTATCTAATTTGCCTAGGAAACGAACATCGGATGCAACGCCCAAATCGCGGCATAATGCCTCGATGCCGGACCGCTCAGGGCCATCCCCCACCAATAATAATTTGGAAGGAACTTGCTTCTGAACTTTGGCAAAAACATGTATAATATCCTCGATGCGTTTCACCTTCCGGAAGTTGGAGGTATGCATCAAAAGCTTCTCACCATTAGGACAAATCGCCAACTTAAAATGCTCTTTGGGCTGCTTTTTAAATCTTTCTAAATCAATGAAATTGGGTATCACCTCGATGTTACTCAAAATCTCAAAAGAAGAATAGGTATCATCCCGCAAGCTTTCAGAAACAGCGGTTACGCCATCCGATTCATTGATCGAAAAAGTAACTACCGGTTCAAAAGAAGGGTCGCGACCGACCAGCGTAATATCAGTACCATGTAAGGTCGTAATGACTGGCACATGAATACCTTTGTATTTCAAAATTTGCTTGGCTAAATAAGCTGCCGAAGCATGCGGAATCGCATAATGCACATGAATCAAATCCAATTGCTCATTCACCGTCACATCCACCATTTTACTAGCTAATGCCGACTCATAAGGCAAGTATTCAAACAAAGGATAGGACGCAACCGAAACCTCGTGGTAAAAGATATTTTCACTGAAAAAATCGAGGCGAGGGGGTTGCGTATAGGTAATAAAATGCACCTCATGCCCTACCGAAGCTAGCGCCTTGCCTAACTCGGTCGCTACGACACCACTACCTCCGTAGGTGGGATAACAAATGATTCCTATTTTCATATTTGGAGATTCAAACGCAAACAAAACTACGACAAATCCCGAAAGGTTCCTGAATTAGCCTTAAATTTGCAAAAATAAAATTAGCACCTGTGAAGAATATTGTCATTTTTGCCTCTGGTTCTGGCTCAAACGCCGAGAAAATCGTCGAACATTTCAAACAGTCCAATCAGATTAAAATTACCCACATTTTTTGCAATAATCCGGAAGCAGGCGTCATCGAACGTGCGAAAAGATTACAAATTCCCTGCAGCGTTTTTTCACGGGAAGAATATAAAAACGGAACCCTACTTCGTAAAATTCAGTCCTTACAAACCGACTGGATTGTCCTAGCCGGTTTCTTATGGCTCGTTCCTTCGGAATATGTACAAGCATTTCCACAACGCATCATCAATTTACACCCAGCTTTACTTCCTAAATTTGGAGGAAAAGGCATGTATGGACATTTCGTGCACGAAGCTGTGGTTGCCGCAGGTGAAAAAGAATCCGGCATCACTATACATTATGTGAACGAACATTATGACGAAGGTGCGATTATCTTCCAGAGTTCTTTCCCGGTGTTGCCAAGTGATACTCCGGAAGATGTTGCAAAAAAAGGGCAGGTACTAGAACATCGGGATTTTCCGAAGGTCATCGAATCACTTGTATTACCAACCACCGCCTAAAACCCGGTACAATTGAATCGCGTGCATCCAACGCTTTCTAGAGATTTCCAGCAATTCCAATTCTGAACGCAAGGCATTTTGTTGGGCAGTTAACACTTCCAAATAACTAGCATTTGCTGTCAAAAACAAAGTCCCTACCGTATTAATGGCTCCTTTTGTCAGTAATACCTCACGCTCTTTCAACTGATTTTGTCTTTGCAAATAACCCAAGGATTTAACCTGTGTATCCCACTCCAAGTAACCTTTAATTAAAGCATTTTGATAGGCCAAATCTTGCGACTTCCATTGCGCATCAGCTCGAAGTATGTCAGCCGTTATCGCAGAACGATTCAACCAAGGTGTCGTAATTCCACCCAATAACTGATAGGCCATGGATGCTGGTAATTGAAATAAATATGCAGGCTGAAAACCCTGCACACCTAAGACTCCGGATAAAACCACTGACGGCTTAAGTGCCAGCTTGGCACTTTCTTTGGACTCGAAAGCCGCGGATAAATTCAATTTTGCCTGACGAATATCTGGTCGATTTTCTAATTGATCAATCTTCACATGGGCAAACATCGTGCTATCCATTGCGCACTGAAAAGGGTATGATGAGCGCTTAATTTTGGTACCCGGCTTATTCAAATAATATCTTATCTGATTTTCAAGCACCGTAATTTGTTGTAAGACATCCCCTTCTTGCGCACGGGAATTCAATAACTGCGCCTCTAATTGTTGGACCGCCGATTCATTCACCGTACCAGCCTCTTTTTGAACTTGGACCAACTCAAACGCCTTCCTCTGAATGGATATATTTGTTTTCAAAATCTCCAATTCCTGATCCAACGAAACCAATTGGCCATATGCACTGGCTACTTCTGAAACCAAGGAGGTAATCAACCATTGTTGGCCTGACTCAGTCGCCAAATACCTTAAGGCGCTTGCCTTTTTTCGTTTGGCTAATTTCCCCCAAATGTCCCATTCCCAACTAGCTTGCATGCCAATGAGTAAATCGGGTAGATTTTCGGGGATAATTTGATCTTTACTGATGTTGGGCGAAAACTGCGTATCGTAATTTCCTACCCCATCCATCGTGTATTTACCAAAACGTTTCAAACTAGGTTGAATGACACCAGCTGCCATGGGCTTCCGTAATCCCCGTTGATTCGCAAAATCAGCACGCGACATCGCCATATCTAAAAAACCAATTTTAATATCATTGCTCCGTACTAAAACCGAATCAATGAGTTGGACCAATAAACTATCGCGCTTCCAACAAGCTTGTACATCTGATACGGATGTTTGATCATTAGCCTGCTTATAGGAAGACAAGTCCAAATCAATCCGCTTTTGATCCCTTAAGATGGCCTTTTGGCAGGATACCAAAGCAAATACAAACAAAAGTCCCCAATATTTATTTTTCATTTTTTGACCATTTAGCCGAAAGTGTTGCGAATACCACATACAAGCCCGGAATAACTAATAAACCACCTACTGTACCCAAAATCATTCCTCCAGCGGAAGCAGTACCAATAGTACGGTTCCCAATTGCTCCTGCACCTGAAGCCAGCATCAATGGAATTAAACCTGCCACAAAAGCGAATGAAGTCATTAAAATGGGACGTAAACGCGAGAAAGCACCTTCTTTAGCCGCTTCAATAATTGAGGTACCTTCTTTCTGTTTCGCAATCGCAAATTCCACAATCAGAATCGCATTTTTACCTAACAAACCGATCAACATCACCAGTGCAACCTGTGCATATATGTTGTTTTGTAAGCCGAACATATATAAGAATGCGTAAGTCCCCATCGCACCCATGGGCAAGAAAAGTAATACGGGAAAAGGTAACAAGAAGGACTCATACTGAGCCGCCAATAACAAATAGACAAACAGCAAACAGATAGCAAAAATGAATATAGCCTGGTTGCCCGCCAAGTCTTCCTCTCTAGTCATTCCTGACCATTCCAGTGTATAACCGCGAGGTAAACTTTTTTGAGCCTCCGCACGTATAAGATCCAACACCGCCCCTGAACTAAAGCCTGGCGCTGGCTCACCATTGACCATCGCTGAGGTGAACATATTGTATCGGGTAAATTGTTCCGGACCATATACTCGCTTCATCTTCACAAATGAAGAATATGGGACCATTTCTCCTGATTTGTTTTTGGCGTAAAACTTCAAAACATCATCAGGATGAGCCCGGTAACGTGGATCTACTTGCACCATCACTTTATACATCTGACCAAAACGAATGAAATTCGTCGCATAAAAACTACCCAATAAGGTTTGTAAATTGTCCATTGCTGGTAAAATATTCACCCCTTTTTGCGCCGCAGCCTCTTGATCGATCTCCAACATATACTGTGGAAAGCTTGGATCAAAACTGGAAAAGGTATTTTGAATTTCAGGAGCCTCATTGAGTTTTTTGGCAAAATTAGTTGAGACTGCCGCTAATTTTTGTAAATCTCCGGAACCACTTCGATCTTGAATTCTAAATTCAAAACCCGAAGCATTACCGAATCCCGGAACAGCTGGCGGTGGGAAAAACTGAATGCTTGCATCTTTAATTCCACTTGTTTTCGAACGAATGATCTCCGTCAATTCATCCACAGTCTCCTTGCGTTCCTCCCAAGGCTTTAAGGTAATAATACCTGTTCCATACGAAGCACCTGAACCATCCGTCAACAAACTAAATCCTGCTAATGTAGAAAATGACTCAATGGCATTTACTCCTTTGATTGATTTAAATACCTGATCCATGACCCCTTCTGTACGCTCCAAAGTTGCTCCAGCTGGAGTTGTAGCATTAACGTACAAAGTACCTTGATCTTCCGATGGGATAAATCCGCTAGGTACGATACCTGATAAAACTACTGTGCCGACTACAGAGCCAAGCAAAATCAACCACATGAATACGCGCTTGGTAATTAAAGCACCTACCCAATTGAGGTATTTTTGTGCAACCTGATCATAACGATAATTGAACGCATGGAAGAATTTACCCAACCAATTCTTTTGGTTATGTTCTGGTTTTTTCAACAACAACACACATAATGCTGGTGTTAGTGTCAAAGCAGTTAGTCCGGATAAGGCAATCGATATCGCCATCGTCACAGAAAACTGTCGGAAGAACACGCCAATAGGTCCCGAAAGAAATGCCACGGGAACAAACACCGCTCCCATGACCAAGGTAATCGCTAAAATCGCTCCAGAAATTTCATGCATCGCCTCTTGGGTGGCAGCCAAAACAGGCATATCTTTCTCTTCCATTTTAGCATGAACGGCCTCAACGACCACAATCGCGTTATCCACTACGATACCTATAGCCAATACAAGAGAAAATAAGGTCAATAAGTTGATAGAAAACCCAAAAGCCAACATGAACGTAAAAGTTCCCACTAACGATACGGGTACAGCTATGATAGGCACCAAAGTTGCGCGCCAATCTTGCAAGAAGATAAATACGACTAAGGCTACTAGCAAAAAGGCTTCTAATAAAGTTTTGATAACTTCATGAATCGAAGCGTCGAGGAAACGTGAAACGTCATACGATATAGTGAAACCCATACCCGGCGGAAAAGTTGTCGTTTTCAATTCTGCCAAACGTTTTTTCACATTGTCAATCACCTCAGCAGCATTTGAACCAGGCCTTTGTTTTAATAAAATCGCAGCAGACGGACGACCGTTCTCCTTTGAAAGCACATCATAATCCAATGAACCGAACTCCACATCTGCTAAATCCTTCAAACGTAAAATTTGACCTGTTTCAGAGGCTTTTATGACTAAATTCTCATAATCTGAAACTTGTGTAAACTTTCCCGTGTAGCGCATGACATATTGCAAAGCTTGCGGGTGTTTACCTGAACTCTCTCCAATTTTACCAGGAGCAGCCTCAACGTTTTGATTTCGAAGCGCTTGAATGACATCATCAGCAGAAAGCTTGTAAGCAAACAGACGATCCGGTTGCAACCAAATACGCATCGCATATTCCCGTTGACCCATAATATCGGCAAAGCCCACCCCATCAATTCGTTTCAATTCCGGAAGTACGTTGATGTCCGCAAAATTGTAAATAAACTTCTCGTCAATTTCCTTATCATCACTTAGGAGATTCACGTACAAAAGCATACTATTCACCTCTTTTTCAGTAATTACACCCGCCTTGATAACTTCTTCAGGTAATTCATCAAGTACCGTTTGGACACGAGTTTGCACGTTGACCGCCGCCACATCAGGATCCGTCCCTACTTCGAAATACACTTGTATAATACTCGTTCCATCATTCCCAGAAACCGATGTCATGTAGGTCATCCCGGCTACGCCATTAATGGCACGTTCGAGTGGTGTTACAACAGCTTTGGCACAAACTTCAGCATTCGCTCCCGTATATTTTGTAGTAACTGTTACAGCGGGGGGTACAATATCAGGAAACTGAGTAATGGGTAATTGATTCATTGCGATAACACCCAAAATCACAATAAAGATCGATACAACGATCGACAAAACCGGTCGTGTTATAAATTGTTGTACCATATTAAAGTTCTTTATATTCGTTTAATAATTGTCGCATTGGCTTAAATTTCGACTTGATTTTTTGACCTTGTTTTACCAGTTGAATCCCCTCAATTAGCACGGTATCTTGAGCGCTAAATCCACTTTTCAATAAGTAAAAATGAGGGATACGAATATCAGGATTGATACCTTTCATCTTTACAGCGCCTGATGAGTCTTTGACAAACACGTAACTTTTTTCTTGAATTTCAAAGACCGATTTCTGAGGGATTGCCCAATATCCTGATACATTTTTAGGCAGTTGGACTTTCCCAGATGCACCATGTCGCAATAATTTATTAGGATTAGCAAAGCGCGCACGGAAGGCAATATTACCCGTATTTTTATCAAATTCTCCCTCGATCGTTTCGACAATTCCCTTCTCGGAATAGGTCTCCCCGTTCGCCAAAAGTAATTCAACCGCTGAAGCTTTGTTGACCCCACCCTTCAGGCTAAATGCCAAATACTCCTGTTCTGACACATTAAAATAGGCAAATACACTTTGGTTGTCGGACAGGGTTGTCAACAATGTCCCTTCATCTACAAGACTTCCACGTTTAAAGGGCAAGCGATCCACTACACCATCAAAAGGCGCGCGAATATTCGAATGCTCAACTTTGAGTTCAGCCGCACGTACATGTGCTTGAGCTTCTTCTCGTTTAGCCTTTAATCCATCCACTTTCGCCAATGAAATAGCTAATTGATTTTTTGAAATGACATTTTTTTCCACTAGCAATCGCGTATTAACTAAAGTCAATTCCTCCGCTTTCAACTCTGCGGAGGCTTGACTTAAAACAGCTTTAGCTCTAGCAAGATCAGCTACGTATTCTTGGCTATTGATGGTAAACATGATTTGCCCACGTTTAACCTGCTTTCCTTCATCCACTAAAATGCGATCCAAATATCCTTTGACACGCGCGCGAATTTCAACATTTTGAATAGCGTGAATGTCGGCCACGTATTCTTGCCGTATCGTTGTGTCCAACGAAATAGGAGACGAAACTTCAAGTGTCTGAATTTCCACAGCGTCCTGCTTTTTAGAGGTACATGCACTCAGCAATAACAATCCGAATAGGTATCTTTTCATATTATACTAGTTAGGTTTTCCTTCATGTTGCTTATATGAAGGCCATTTGTTTTTTGTTTTTAATGTATCAACCCAATCTACATTAGGCTTATTTTGTTGGTACTTAGGTGTTTGATTCGAGTGCTGTTGTACTTTTTCTTCAACAGGCTTCGTTAGGAACACCTTTTCTGTTAATGTCCTGTTTATCTGATTTTTATAATGTTTCCCCTGAGCAATTGCTACAAAAGTTAAGCAGACAAACATAGACGCATAAGCGAACGTTTGCATGATTCACATTTTTTATGCCTTACAAGGCATGGTTACAAGAAAATTTTATGATTTTGTTTCAATAATGCACGCGTATTACGCCATGCGGGGAGGGGGACTCACTTGCTCCAAGAGCACATTTAAAAATGATGCCTCAGGCGAAGCAACGATTTTATTATTACCGGAAATAACTGAAAATTCTGGCAAATTTTCTAAACCAGAAGAAGCAAAATGCCACAAATCTTCTGTGACATCTTCTTCCTCTAAGGTATCTTCTAAACTAATATCTACTTGACATACTAAAGCTTTTGCGTCGCGATAAGAATCAATACAAAAATTGATTCCATCTTTTGAAAGCAAACAAATTACCAACAAGAAATAAATAATAATTCCTTTAAGCATGTTTATTCTTTAACCTCTTCATAAGGGACATAATCCCCCTCTAAACTATCTGACTTAGCCTTTTGTTTTGGCGGAACATAATCCACATCAATCGTACCCTCTTTACGAGCATTCGATTTTTGTTGATTACGAATATCCTGTTCCGACATCTTTCTATGCACCTGCGTGATGACAAATGCCTTCATTAAAAAACGAATTAATGGCATCACCACGTAGATAAAAACTAAAATAAGGGCAATAAGTTTTAACATCTTATCTACTTAAATACAAATTACGTTCCCCGTAAACCTTACGGAAGAAATCATCTTTCAAATCATCAATGAAGTAAATCGCTTCACCCGTCGACTTCATCTCAGGTCCTAATTCCATATTCACATTCGGGAATTTAGAGAACGAGAATACCGGAATCTTTATTGCATAGCCTTTCTTCACCGGTTGGAAATTGAAGTCTTTCACCTTCTTATCTCCCAACATCACCTTCGTCGCATAATTCACATAAGGCTCTTGATATGCCTTGCAAATAAATGGCACGGTACGTGATGCACGTGGATTCGCTTCAATGATGTACACAACTTCATCCTTCACAGCAAACTGAATATTTAACAAACCTTTGGTTTTCAAAGCCACCGCGATTTTGCGCGTATGATCTTCGATTTGTTTCATGACATTGTCCGACAAATCAAATGGAGGCAATACAGAGTGAGAATCCCCAGAGTGAATTCCTGC
>CALLKB010000281.1 GCA_938008575.1 uncultured Cytophagaceae bacterium
TTGCGCGGCAAGAGCTTGTAGAGTTTCTGAAAATACTTCTAAGTTCGCTTTCATAATTAGGCTAATTCCGCTAATGCTTGTTCAAATTGTGCTGGGTCCGGAACGCCGTGATGCCATTTGGCCACGTTTTCCATGTAAGAAACGCCTTTCCCTTTGACGGTATGCGCGATGATAAACGAGGGTTTCCCGGATTCAAATGGCAGGTCATCAAAGGTCTCTACCAACTCCTCGATATCGTGACCATCCACTTCTTTTACTGACCAGCCAAAAGATTCGATCTTCTGCTTAATGGGTTCTAGGCCCATCACTTGGGCATTGGGCCCAGAAATCTGCAATTTATTGTAATCCAAAATCGCACACAGATTATCCAATTGATAGTGCGCGGCAAACATCATCGCCTCCCAGTTAGAGCCCTCCGCCATTTCGCCGTCCCCTAAAATCGTGAACACCTTCAGGTCAGATTGGTCTTTTTTTGCAGCGAGCGCATTGCCCGCACAGATGGAAAGTCCATGTCCCAAACCGCCTGTATTCTGTTCCATACCGGGGATTTTTTTCGTGGGGTGGCCGATGTACGGAGATTGGTATTTCCCCATACTTTTCAAGTCATCAAAAGGAAAAAATCCCTGATCCGCCAGCACGACATACAAGGCCTCCACGGCATGCCCTTTGCTTTGAATAAAGCGGTCGCGCATGGGATCAGTAGGCGATGAAATACGCAAAACGTGGTTATACAAGACATTCAACAGGTCGATGATGGATAAACAGCCGCCGGTATGACCGGCTTTGGCTTGGTAAATCACTTCGATGATCTGCTTGCGGTATTGTTTCGACTTCGCTTTTAATGCTTCGATGTTCATGATTGATGTTTGTAAATATCCCAACCCATGTAGTTCCCCAAAGCTTCTTCTAAAATGTCCGCCGTCTTCGAGGCATTCATCACGACGTGGTGCTCAAATCCATTTTTACACACATAATTCATCAATTTTTGCAAGTCGGGAATTTGTGCCACCGCACGGTTTCCGAACGTAGCCAAAGGATCATTGGTCAATTCTCCTTCGCCAATATAGGCCTTGATAATTCCCTTCGGATCGTCTGTGCTGATGCGGCCGAATGTCAAAGGCATGGCAGGCGTACGACCATCCAAAGCGCCATAGGTATTTTCTACTCCGACCGACGTGCCTAAAATAGGTGCGTTGGAGATTTCAATATCCGGCAAGAAAGACTTCGCCCAGTTGCCGCAGTGGAACAAGACACATTTGTCCGGATCCTCTGCATAGTTATTATTCCAATCGACTAAAGCGGATGGCGACGATGAGGCTAATTGCATGGCGTACATACTCAAGGTTCCGGTTACGTCGACTTCGCAGGCGCTTGGAAGCATGTTTTCGCTCATGATACTCATGCTCGTGCAGACATTACATCCGTAATTTTGTTGCAAGGAAGTCCAGCATTGAATAGCCGTTGCGTCCAAATCGTATTCTTGCATGAATTGCTTGAGAACGACGTCCAGCTTGGCGATTTGTAGCATGGCTTCGTTTGGCGTTTTTCCTTGAGGAGCATACGATTTAATGCTGTCCAAATGGTCTTTTACCACCTGATCGTTCGCGGTCAATTTATTGGCTTTGCCTAAAATCTCCGACAAATCTACTGTCGTGACTGTGATGCCATTGCGTTGCAAAATTTTCTCGGAATAGCGTACCGTATTGAAAGCGCCAGGACGAGCCCCCACGGCACCGATTCGAACAGATTTTAGGCCTTTGACGACCCGACAAACCGCTACGAATTTCAATAAATCTTGTTGGAAAATCGGACTTTGCGGCGATGAAACGTGCTGGGTCGTCAAGGAATATTTGATGCCATATTGGTACAAATTATTACAAACAGAGATCTTTCCACACCAAGCATCTCGGCGATTCACCACATTCATTTTCGCTAATTCATCCGGATAGGCTTGTACGAGTACAGGTACATTTAAATCAGCCAGTTTCAGCGTATCAGCCACACCTTTCTCATCTCCAAAGTTGGGCAACAACACCAAAATTCCCGAAATCTCATCCCGATGCTTTTTAAACAATTCGGCACAGGTTTTGGCTTCTTGGAAGGTTTCTATTCCGCCTAATTTACTTTGGTTGGTGTCCAATAAAATGGCTTTTAGCCCTAGTTGTTTGAATACGTCCAAAATTTCCGTCCGCGCTTTTTCGACAAGGCTGTCTGGGAAAAAGTCGCGATTCCCGATGATGATGCCTAAGCTTGCTTGTGTTTTCATTATTCTGCGATTACTAATTCGATGTCATTACTTCTAAAATGTTCTTTTTCCGCCTCGCTGATTCCGGCGTCCGTGATGACGGAATCAATGAGGGAGAGGGCGCCTAGGCTCGCGAGGGAGCTTTGGCCAATTTTCGTGGAGTCGGCCACGAGGTATATAGTTTCTGCCGCATCTATCATCGCTTTTTTAACAACGAGGTCGCTGATGGACGGATAGGTGAGACCTGATTTCAGGGAAATGCCGGCGGTGGCTAAAAACAATTTTTGAACGTTCAGTCCTTTGAAGAAATCGGCGGCTTTCTGCCCGGTGAGGGATAGGGTGGGGGGTTTAAATTCGCCACCGGTGACGATTAATTCAATGCCGGGCTCGGAGCCTAACATCATCGCGATGTTGAGGGCATTCGTGATAACGGTAAGGTGTTTGAAACCGATGAGATTTTTGGCGATTTCAGTCGTGGTGGAACCGGAGTCCAGGATGATAGTATCGCCCACTTCGATGAATTCCATGCACTTTTTGGCGATGAGGGCTTTTTTATCCAAGTTTTCTTGGTTCATTAAAGCTAGGCCGCGTGCGGAATCAAAGGCATTTTTTAAAAATGCACCACCGTGTTCTTTGATGATGAGCCCTTCGGCTTCGAGCTTTTCGAGGTCTTGTCGGATCGTTACTTCCGTGACCTTGAACAACTTAGCCAGATTGACTACCTTGGCAGAGCCATCTTCTTTGAGCAAGTCGATGATTTTTTCCCTTCGTTGGTTCGGCAACAGCATCTTTCGTTTATTTTCGTTTTTGTACAATTCGAAAATAAACGAAAATTATGGCAAATAAAAAGAAACGTTCAAAAAGTAGATTGGACAACGTACATTTGTAATCAAATCTTTGGCATGAAATCGCATTCCATTATTCCCTATTATTTCGAAAGTGATGGTGTTATTCCCAATAACCCCTTACCCGTTTTGATCTATAAGCAAGTCATGCAGGATTTTGAGGCAACTTTTCGGAAAAATGCTTGGTCAAATAATTGGAAGGATATCGTTTTGCCTTACGACCATTTTCATAGTAATACACATGAGGTATTAGCATTGGTAGAAGGAACGGCCAAATTAAAAATCGGCGGTAAACATGGAATCGAATTACGCGTAGAAACGGGCGATGTCATCATTATGCCTGCAGGGGTGGGGCATTATTCGGTCGACAACTCGCTAAGGTATCAGTTCGTGGGAGGATATCCCAATGGGGCAGATTGGAACTTGAGACAAAGCTTGGAGGAAGATGCTTTAATACTTGACGAAATTGGCAATATTCCACTACCAACTACGGATCCCATTTTTGGGGTGGAAGGGCCTTTGTTTGATTATTGGAAGTAAAACAGTCCCATGACTAATTTTTACGCATTGAAAATGCCGCTTTATCCATTTTAGGAGGATTTCCAAGGGTATAATTAAAAGCAACACTATTTAAATAGGCAAAAACCTTTCCTATTTTTTCCTTGCTCATTCCTACATAATGCGTAACCTCTTCTTTCTGTTCGAAAAGGTTTCCAGAGGTGCTGTATGTCCTATCTAATTTTAACACTATCAAATATACTATTAAATTATATTTTATTTCTCTCAAGCCCCAAAGCCGTTGGCAGCCCATCCAAACTGATCAAATTATTCTCATCGATGTAATGACTCAAGCCTTCTGAACCTTTTTGAGCGGCCCAAGAAAAATGTATATCGCGATGTTCGATAAAATCATAACGAGGGACGCCAAAACCACAAGAACTTTGAACCAATTCTACATCAACGACAATGATTTGACGCGTACTTTCATAGACATCAAATCCTCGGGAATAAGTGTCCCATTTTTCGTTGGAAGGTAAAATGGTTTCACCCTTCCCATATAATTTTAATATCAAGGGCTTCTTGTCAAAAGAACAAAACATGATGGTTATCCGGCCATTCTCCAAGACGTGAGCCGACGTTTCATTGCCCGAGCTGATGACATCTATATACGCCACTTGATTGGGATTTATTACCCGAAAGGAGTCTAAACCTTTCGGCGAGACATTGATATGCCCATCCCCTGAAAGTGGTGCTGTACCCACAAAATACATGTGTTGGTTTTTGATAAATGCCTTTTGTGTCGCTGAAATCTGTTTATAAAACTCGCCCATGAAATGAAAATTAAGTATGCTCATTTAAAAATTAATAATCAAAAGGTGCAGCTACCCAAAACATTGATGAACAACAAAAAAGGCGTCCGTCGATTGACGGGCGCCTAGTGCAATTTGGATCCCTTAGTAGCTTGAATGTTGAGTCCATTTCCATTATTTTAACTTGCCGGTGTCAAAAGGTACATGATTTCTATTTTCCTAAAAAATCAACTATCAAATTGGAAATCAGCGTTGGTTTCTCCATAAATACCATATGGCTCGTATTGGGTAAAATCGTTAATTGACTACCGGGAATTGTCCTATAAATATGTAAACCATGTTCCAATTTAGTCACGTCCTTATCACCATAAACGATTAAGAACTTACTTTTGATTTTACTTAAATGGTCATTACTTATCACCTCTTTGGTTATCCACATATCCTTCAACTGCATATACGATTTTTGCCAATTATTTCTGTTAGGAGATAATTTCAAAAAATCCTTTAACCAATACTCTTTAAATTCTTCAGATATAGTTTCAGGAGTCCATTTCTTCATGGCATCTATAGCTCCATCAGGATATCCGTCTGTATCACTATTTGAACCACTAACAATCACTTTTTTAACTTTATCCGGTCTGTCATAGGCCAAAATATACGCAGAATTTCCACCATCACTCCACCCTAAAACATATACACTGTCTAATTTCATTTGGTCAATGAACGCTGAATAATAATCGGCATAAATTTGATAACTAATGGCATCAATCTGCTCAGACCTTCCTTGGCCAGGACTATCAATAGCAATAACTCGATAGTTTTTCGATAATGGCCCTATAACTTGATTAAAGTTACTAATAGACCCAAAACCTCCGTGTAACAATAAAAGTGGAGTTCCTTTACCATATTCCTCATAATAAACTTTTGCTCCTTTGATCGTAACATATTTGCCATTGTTCGAACCGTAAGGGATTTGAGCATAAAGGGTTTGGGATAGAAATAATATCCCTAAGAATAGCATTTTCTTCATTTGAATTGAATTTATGATATGATTTATTGCCTGATAAAATGAAAGGTCTACCGAAACTGTAATCATGTTAAGGTTGACTGCGAGCCATAAATTCGGGATTTATTGCAACACTTCACTAATTTGAACTATTGGTTGACTATTTGTATAGTTGGGTATATCTGCATTCAATTTTGCAGATACTTCTCCATTCATTGCCTTTTGGAATGACGCAATAGAATCAAAGTACAAGTAGCCGATAGCTAAATATGGTACAGGTGCATTAGGAACTCCACTTGCCAAACCCTTATCAATGGCAATCGCTTTTAAACTATTTCCTAGTAAAGACTTTGCCAAAGACATGTGTTTGCTTGCATAATAATCCATGTTAAATGTCTTGCCTTCTCCATTGGGATAATAGATGCCAACTTTAATCATTCCTTTAGTAATTTTTGGCGATTCAGAAGCACTTTGGGCAAATGACACCTGAATCATCAATAAAAATACAAGGGTTAAAACGCTAAATAATTTTGTTTTCATAATGGGTAAATTTTTAAACTCGTTTTTTCATGTGGGTTCTGCTCCACTATAGATTAATTAAACAAACATTACTTCCAAAAATATACCGGATCCAACTTGCGATAAGGTTTACCGAGGTAACGTAAGATTTCAGCATGCACAAGTTCGGGCTCCTCCCATGGAGAAATATGCGTTGCATCGGGCACAATATAGAGTGATGCCTGCGGCAAATTTTTATACAGCGCAATCGTATGTTCTATCGTAAACATATCATGATCACCCGCCATCACTAAAAATGGTACTTGAATCGAATTTAATTGGGCTAAGGTAATCTTTGGGTTGTTGTATGCATTGTCTGTGGCCTTCTTTTTAGCCGATGCAATTTTACTTTTATCGGGTGCCATACGCTCGTAGGTGCTAAAATACTTCGCCAATTCTTTCTTCGTTTTGGCGAAAAGCGGATCTGCCGGATTCATTCGCCAAGTTGTATCAACTCCAATAAATACGCCTGAAACCTCTCCCGTGAAATTAGCTCCCAGAATCACTGCTTTATTTATCTTTTCGGGATGTATCAACGCAAGCTCCAATGCAATGTCACCTCCGTCACTCCAGCCAACAAACTTGGCCTTCTTAATCTGAAGTTTATCCATGAATCCAT
>CALLKB010000282.1 GCA_938008575.1 uncultured Cytophagaceae bacterium
CAGGTGTTTTGGATTTAGATCCAGCTACTATTGTTTCCAAAGGTCGTTTACAACCAGGCAAGATGTTCGTTGTAGACATGGAGCAAGGTCGTATTATTCCAGATGAGGAATTAAAAGAAAAGATATGCCAACAGCAGCCTTATGGGCAATGGTTGCGTGAAAATAAGATTCGTGTTGAAGATTTACCTGAAGCTGGAAGTGAATACCGTCAGCCTAAGGCAACGGAATTAATTTCGCGCCAACAAATATTTGGCTTCTCTACGGAGGATATTCGTATTGTTTTAACTCAAATGGCGGAAACTGGCAAAGAAGCATTAGGCTCTATGGGTATTGATACTCCATTAGCAGTGCTTTCTGATAAAGCCCAACATTTATCTTCTTATTTCAAGCAATTATTTGCTCAAGTAACTAACCCGCCAATCGATCCAATTCGTGAGCGCATGGTTATGTC
Source organism: uncultured Cytophagaceae bacterium (assembly GCA_938008575.1). Classification (GTDB taxonomy): domain Bacteria; phylum Bacteroidota; class Bacteroidia; order Cytophagales; family Spirosomataceae; genus Aquirufa; species Aquirufa echingensis. Next base: position 452 of record CALLKB010000282.1, read on the forward strand.
TTTGTTGACAGATATTGGAGGCTTATCCAATTTATTAGAGGAAAGTCCAAATCATTGCAAGCAAATTGAAATTCAACAACCAGTTCTTCGTAATAAGGAAGTTGAAAAGATTCGTTGGATTGATCACGAAAACTTCCAAACGAAATCGATTCACATGACATTCCGCGCTTCGGAAGATGCGGGTGTATTGAAAAAAGCATTGGAACGTATTTGTCAATATGCGGAAGATGCTGTGGATGATGGATATTCAATTATCTTATTGACCGATCGAGGTGTGGATTCTTCGCATGCCCCAATTCCTTCTTTATTAGCATTGGGAGCAGTTCATAACCACTTAATTCGTACAAAAAAGCGTGCGAAAGTTGGTATTATCGTAGAAGCAGGCGATGTTTGGGAAACTCACCATTTTGCAACATTAATTGGATATGGTGCATCTGCAGTAAATCCATACATGGCGTTTGAAACGATTCGTGCCATGAAAGAGACGAATTTGGTAGACCAATCGCTTTCTTATGAAAAATTAGAATACAATTATATTAAGGCTGTTAATGGTGAGTTATTGAAGATATTCTCTAAAATGGGTATCTCAACATTGCAATCTTACCAAGGTGCACAAATTTTCGAAATTCTAGGTATTGGTAAAGAAGTTGTTGATTTATACTTCAGTGGTTCAATTAGTCGGATTAACGGAATTGATTTAGATACAATTGCCAAAGAGGCTTTAGTTAAGCATCATGCAGGTTATGAGTTGTTAAAATCAGAATATCCTAAATTAGAAGTTGGTGGTATTTATCAATGGAAACAAAGAGGAGAGGAGCACTTATTTAATCCAGCTACGATTCACTTATTGCAACAAGCGACCAAGTCGAATGATTATTCAGTATATAAAAAATATGCTCAGATCATTGACGATCAAACGAAGAAAGCGATTACCCTTCGTGGCTTATTGAGATTTAAATCGGCACAATCTATTTCAATTGATGAAGTAGAGCCGATTGAAAATATCTTAAAGCGCTTCGCTACAGGAGCGATGTCTTTCGGATCAATTTCTTACGAAGCTCACACAACATTAGCGATTGCTATGAATCGTATTGGTGGTAAATCCAATACGGGTGAGGGAGGAGAAGATCCTATCCGTTTTGAAGCAATGGCAAATGGCGATTCTATGAATTCTGCTATTAAGCAAGTGGCTTCGGGTCGTTTTGGTGTAACTGCCAATTACCTGACAAATGCCAAAGAGTTGCAAATTAAGATGGCTCAAGGTGCAAAACCAGGAGAAGGTGGTCAATTGCCGGGTCATAAGGTGGATGATTGGATTGGAAAGACGCGTCATTCTACACCTGGAGTAGGTTTAATTTCGCCACCTCCACATCACGATATTTATTCGATTGAGGATTTGGCTCAGTTGATATTTGATTTAAAGAATGCAAACCGTGCTGCGCGTATTTCTGTTAAATTAGTATCTGAGGCAGGAGTTGGTACGATTGCTGCCGGTGTTGCTAAAGCACATGCGGATCATATTCTAATTGCTGGATACGATGGAGGTACTGGAGCATCACCTTTATCATCAATTCGTCATGCAGGTTTGCCTTGGGAACTTGGTTTAGCTGAGACACATCAAACTTTGGTTAGAAATAAATTACGTGGACGTGTAACGGTTCAAACCGATGGACAAATTAAAACAGGACGTGATATTGCGATCGCTGCCTTATTGGGTGCAGAGGAATTCGGTGTAGCTACTGCTGCGCTAGTTACTGCAGGTTGTATTATGATGCGTAAGTGTCATTTAAATACTTGCCCTGTTGGTGTTGCTACGCAAAATCCGGAATTACGTGCCTTGTATACAGGTAAACCAGAAGATGTCGTGAATCTATTCCATTTCTTAGCGCAAGATATGCGTGAGATTATGGCAGAATTAGGTTTCCGTACGTTGGAAGAAATGGTAGGTCGTGTTGATTTATTAGAAATGGCAGATTTATCAAACCACTGGAAGTTTAAACATGTGGATTTATCACCAATCTTAACTCCTGCAGTACGTGAAGAAGGTGTAGCTGTTGTGAAATCGGAGGAACAAGATCATGGTTTAGAAGAACAATTAGATTGGCAAATCATTAAACTTGCACAATCAGCCATAGATACAAAGAAACCTGTATATGGTGAGCTTCCGATAATCAACGTAAATCGTTCGGTAGGTACAATTATTTCCAATGAAATCACCAAGAAATATGGTGAAAAAGCATTACCTGCTGGAACAATTCACATGAAGTTTAATGGAACCGCTGGTCAATCTTTCGGAGCATTTTCGGTTAAAGGTTTGACACTTGAAATTGAAGGTGATGCAAACGATTATATTGGAAAGGGAATGTGTGGTTCGACCATTATAGCTTATCCAGCTAAAGTTGCGCAGTTCAATGCTGCAGAAAATAGTATCGTGGGTAATGTTAGTTTTTATGGTGCAACTTCAGGTGAAGCTTATTTAGCAGGTATGGCTGGCGAGCGTTTCTGTGTTCGTAATTCTGGAGCTAAAGTTGTCGTAGAAGGTATAGGTGATCATGGTTGCGAATATATGACAGGTGGTCTTGTACTTATTCTAGGAGCAACAGGACGTAATTTCGGTGCAGGTATGTCGGGCGGTGTTGCATATGTCTTAGATGAGAAGAATGATTTCGAAGGAAAGGTCAATAGGGAAATGGTTGAGATTACGGATTTAACCCCAGAAGACATTTCGATCGTAAGAATGTACCTAGAAAAGCATATTGAATTGACAAATTCAATGAAAGGTAAATCGATTCTGGATAATTTTGATGCTTCTGTAAGTTTATTCAAAAAAGTGTTACCAGTAGATTACCGAAATGCATTATCATCAAGACATTTAAGCATCACTGATGTATTAAATGACAAGGATCGTGTTTATCAAGATATTCAAATCGAATTAAAAAAATAGTATAATGGGGAAGCCAACTGGATTTTTAGAAGTTGATCGGAGAACAGCATTAAAACGTCCTGTATCAGAACGTGTTACGGATTATAAGGAAATTGAATTATTAGCAAGTCCACAAGACACAGAGTCACAGGCTAGTCGGTGCATGGATTGTGGTACACCATTTTGTCATAATGGTTGCCCACTTGGTAATATCATTCCTGAGTTTAATGATGCTGTTTATGAGCAAAACTGGAAATATGCGTTTGAAATATTAGTTTCAACAAACAACTTTCCTGAGTTTACTGGTCGTATTTGTCCAGCGCCATGTGAATCAGCATGTGTATTAGGAATTAATAAGCCAGCCGTTGCGATTGAAATGATTGAAAAATCAATTATTGAAAAGGCTTATGCAGAAGGCTGGGTTGTTCCTCAAACACCAGCAAAGCGCACAGGTAAAAAAGTAGCAGTAGTTGGATCAGGACCTGCAGGTTTAGCAGCGGCAAGCCAATTAAACAAAGCTGGCCACTTAGTGACTGTTTTTGAGCGTGCAGATCGTATTGGTGGTTTATTACGATTTGGTATTCCTGATTTTAAATTAGATAAATCGACCATTGATCGCCGAGTGGCTGTCATGGTGCAAGAAGGAATTGAGTTTAAAACAAATACAACTATTGGTCAGGACATTAAGTTATCTAAATTACAACAAGAATTTGATGCAATTGTATTGACAACAGGATCAACAACACCACGATTGATTCAAGCAAAAGGAAATGATGCCATTGGTATATTTCCAGCGATGGAGTTTTTATCCCAACAAAATAAGCGTGTATCAGGGATTGAGGTGGTTAAAAATCATAAAGGTGAAAGTTATTCGCATGGAGAGATTTTGGCAACAGGTAAACATGTTGTTGTAATTGGTGGGGGAGATACAGGTTCAGATTGTGTGGGAACATCCAATCGTCATAAAGCTAAGTCAATCACGCAGATTGAAGTTATGCCGAAGCCACCGGTTGACCGTGCTGAAAATACACCTTGGCCTAATTGGCCTAACATGTTACGTACCTCAACTTCTCATGAGGAAGGAGCGGAGCGTTTGTGGTCGATTTCCTTGCAAGAATTTGTAAAGAATGAAAAAGGTGAATTGAAGGCATTGGTTATTGGAGATATTTCGACGAAAAATGTTAATGGTAAGCTTGAGCAAGAAATTATTAATATTCGTGAAATACCTTGTGATTTAGCCTTAATTGCTGCAGGTTTCTTGCATACGGATCATGCTAATTTGATTGATGAATTGAAAAATCAAGGAGGTAATTTGGATGAGCGTGGAAACATTGCTGCGAATCCAAATTATAAAACCCTGGTAGACAAGGTCTTTACCGCTGGTGATGCTAGAAGAGGACAATCGTTGGTCGTTTGGGCAATATCAGAAGGTAGAGAGGCAGCCCGACAAGTAGATCTAAGTTTGATGGGTAAAACGAATTTGCCAGGTAAAACAATTTCATCTTTTGACTTATAATTATTTGTTTTTTTTAGCCAGATATTTGGCATCTTAAATAAATAATCTTATTTTTGTACTCTCTTAAATGCTAGGAGAGATGCCTGAGAGGCCGAAAGGACATGTTTGCTAAA